>CAZZCI010000247.1:2948-4335 GCA_964653015.1 uncultured Rhodothermales bacterium | reverse complement strand
ACCGATACCGCTCAAACCAGGCCAGAATATGATCGACCTTGGTAATCAGCTGACTGGGCCGGTCGGCGATGAAGTGGTAAGTATCGGGCACCTCTACATACAACGTTTCAATATCGCGCAGCTTCAGGGCATGATACAATTGGCGGGCCTCCCAGGTGGGGGTGCGCAAGTCCTTCTCGCCAACAATCACCATGGTGGGAGTTTCCACATTGCCTACAAGCGAGATCGGCGACACATCCCAGTAATCCATCGGGTTCTCCCATGCCTGCCCCGGATACCGGTAGTCGGCATAGGCGTAGTAGTTGTCAGCGGCCAGCGTCTTGCTGATCCAGTTCATGACCGGCTTTTGCACCGCAGCCGCTTGGAACCGGTCGGTCTGTCCCACAGCCCATGCCGTGGCTGTGCCGCCGGCGCTTCCGCCTGTTACGTAGAGACTGTCTTCAGCTGCAATGCCGTCCTCGACGAGATAATCTACGCCGTCGATGATGTCCTGATATTCGGCGCCCGAGAAGGCATCTTGCAATTCATTCGCAAACGCTTCGCCGTAGCTGGTGCTGCCCCGAAAGTTGGGATAGAACACCGCATATCCAGCAGAGGCAAACAGCTGGAGCTCGGGGGCAAAGTGCGGTCCATAGTGACTAATCGGGCCGCCGTGAAGCTCCACGATAAGCGGATAGCTCCGGTCGGCATCATACCCGGGCGGCGTGATGACCCATCCATGCAGGTCGTACTCATCGTCAGAGGAGCGGTACCAGACCTCTTCCACATTGCCCATCGCACGGCGCTCCATCAACTCGCCGTTCAGGTCAGTGAGCTGCTCAACGTCGCCGCTGGTGTGGTGCGTGCGAGCCAGTTCGGCAGGTCGATAGAGCGAGCTCTGGTTGAACACGATCGTACCGTCGCTCGACACCGAGTACGCGGCGGATCCCGCATACGGACGCCCAATGTAGGTGCCGCCCAGTCCCTCTGCGACCGAGGTGAGCGAGCCATCGAGTGTGGCATAGGCCAGCTTCGTGTCGCCCTCGTTGGCGTATTGCAGATACAGACCGTCTCCCTCTTGATCCCACGTGATATCGCTCACCGAACGCTCCAGATCGAGCGGGACGGCTGTGCTGTTTTCTCCGTCGCGATCCATGGTGTACAGTTGGGTGTGCTGGTACGTTTGCACCTGGTCGTCAAACCCGAGGTAGGCAATCGTTTCTCCATCGGGCGATACGGCGGGGGTATGGTTGGGACCAAAGCGGTCGGTAAGCGGCTCTACGGCACCGCTGTCGGCGGGCACCTGATACAGTTCGGTATTACGGCGCTCGTGCATCCAATTGTCGTGCCGGTTGGCGCTAAAGATGAGATGCTCGCCATCGGGCGTCCACACCGGTTGGCTGTCGTG
>CAZZCI010000247.1:0-2848 GCA_964653015.1 uncultured Rhodothermales bacterium | reverse complement strand
GGGCTCCCATCCAACTGCGTGTGCTGGACGGTCCGTTGATGATCTACATAATGCAGAAAGATCTGCGTGCCCTCGTCGTTGGTGGCGGCGGTAAACGCAATGTACGTCCCATCAGGCGACCAGCGCGGACTGGTTTCGTCGGTACTGCGGTCGGTTAGTTTCACATGATTCGAACCGTCTGCATCCATCATCCATAGCTCGGCGGTACGACGGTCTTTCATGATATCCATGCCGCGCCGCACATACACGATCTGTTCGCCATCAGGAGAGATCTGCGGATCCGTAACCCATTCTAGATCAAACACATCCATAGAACCAAAGGGCGTTTCCTGCGCCTCGGCTCCAAATGGAACAGCCATCAACAAACAGAGGACAGGAACGAGAAGTCGCAGACGGTATCGCATGTAACGTCGGGCAGTTTTGGGAAACCAATGACCACCCAAACATACGTCCAGACGGCCAGAAATGCCAACGCTCAATCTGGCCTGTAGTAACAATTATGAATATCCTTCACGGTGCGTAGCGAACCCGCGCATCGTCCTGCCGTTTTGAACATGCCTTGCGGGCTCCCTATTCACGTCGAGTACTCTGCCTATGAACTGCCTTACTCAGCTTTCTTTTTGGAGAACAACGCGGCCTGTATGGATCGCCGCTTTGCTGCTCCTTGTGGGCAGCCTGCCACTCTTGGCGCAACCAACCTCAGAAAAGAGCAATGAAACGAGCCCACACAGCGACGCCACGCTCGTGAGCGAAGTAGAGGCGATGGCTCCCGGCGAATCATTTACGGTCGCTCTCCACCTGGAGATGGACCCCGGCTGGCACAGCTACTGGAAAAACTCGGGCGATTCGGGGCTCGCCACATCGATCAGTTGGGATCTGCCCGAGGGGTTTACCGCGGGCGATATTCAGTGGCCCTATCCAGACCGTAAGCAGGAAGGGCCGCTCATGACTTACGGATATTCTGATGAGGTCATGCTTCTGGTCGACATCACCCCGCCTGCCGACCTGGAGGCTGACACGGAAGTCACAATTGAAGGGCGCGCCGACTGGCTGATCTGCGAAGATGTTTGCCTATCCGCCTACGACGAGATCAGCACGACGCTACAGGTGAATGCGGAGGCGCCCGCGCTTAACGACACGTGGGCCGATGCGTTTGCTGAGACCCGAGCACAGCTTCCACAGCGCATAGATCAGGTGGAGGCGGCCGCGTATCACAGCGACGGCAGTTTCGTGCTGGAACTGACAGGCGCCGATCTCCCTCAGGATGATGTGCTGTTTTTTCCTGAGGAGAAGCGCACCATCTCGAATACAGCACCGCAGCCCGTCGTGCGCGATGACGATACCCTCTACCTGGCCCTGCAGGCGTCAGAGTATGCCGACGGCTCCACCGAGGCACTGCGTGGCGTGGTCGTTGCCCCCGAAGGATTTGCCTGGACCGACGACAGCCGCCACCGCGCGCTGGCTGTAGATGCAGCCGTTGAGGGCGAGTTCGAAGGCGACCTTGCGGCATTGCAAGAAGCCACATCATCGGGCGGCATGACGCTGTTCTGGGCGCTGGGCTTTGCCTTCATGGGCGGACTCCTCTTAAACCTGATGCCCTGCGTCTTTCCGGTTATCTCGCTCAAGATTCTGGGATTTGCCAAGAAAGCAGGCGAAACGCCCCGCATCATGCGTCGCCATGGTGGACTCTTCGCCCTGGGCGTGGTCGCCTCGTTCTGGGTGCTGGCCGGATTGCTTCTGGCACTGCGTGCAGCCGGCGAGTCGATCGGATGGGGCTTTCAGCTGCAGTCGCCCGGTTTTATTGCGCTCATGGCCCTGCTTTTTGTGGGCATCGGGCTAAACCTCGCCGGGCTCTTTGACGTGGGGCTTAAGCTCACGTCGGTTGGAAGCGAGGTAAAACAGAAGGCGTCCGGATACAGCGAGTCGTTTCTGACGGGCGTGCTGGCCACGATCGTAGCGACCCCCTGCACAGCGCCGTTCATGGGGGCCGCGCTCGGGTTTGCCATCACGCTCACCGCTCCTGAGGCGATGGGCATCTTCACTGCGCTGGGCCTGGGCATGGCGGCTCCGTACCTTGTGCTGTCTGCATCGCCCAACATGCTGAAGCGCCTGCCGCGTCCCGGTCCGTGGATGGAGACGTTCAAGCAGGTGCTCGCCTTCCCGATGTTCGCCACCGCGCTGTGGCTCGTCTGGGTCTTCGGACAGCAGGTCAGCATCGACGGCGTGGCGCTGCTGCTCGGCGGCTTCCTCTTGCTTGGCATCGCCGGCTGGGTCATTGGTCGCTGGCCCGCCTTTCAGGTGAGCGACCGTGCCTGGGCCATCTCGCGCACTGCTGCCGGACTTGTAGCCGCCGGGGCCATTGGTCTCTCGCTTATGGGCGCAAACGCATCAGCACCTGCCACCTCGGGCGACGCTCCAGATGCAACCTGGCAGTCCTTCTCCACCGAGCAGGTTGATGCCCTGCAGAGCGAGGGGGAACCCGTCTTTATCGACTTCACCGCCGCATGGTGCCTCACGTGCCAGGTGAACAAACGTACGACCCTCGATACCCGTGCCGTGCAGGAAGCCTTCCAAGAGAAAGGCGTACACCTGGTCCGAGCCGACTGGACCAACCACGATCCGGAAATCACGCAAGCCCTTGAGCAGTTTGACCGCAGCGGCGTACCGCTGTATGTGCTCTACCCCGGCGATGGCAGCGATCCTACGGTACTGCCTGAGGTACTCACCCCGGATATTGTACTGAGCGCCCTCGATGATCTTCCCGATGCCGATTCAGCCTCGCCTTCGTTCGTGATGCAGGAGGAGTAATTGTCTCTCACACGCAAGATCACACAACTAAACCTGACAG
>CAZZCI010000246.1:2856-4343 GCA_964653015.1 uncultured Rhodothermales bacterium | reverse complement strand
CTGTGGATGGCCTGGGGGATCCTATCCGCCATTCTGTACTTGTATGGACGCAGCATCTTCAGCAACAATCCGTTGATGCAAGCTCTTAGCCTGGGCGGGCTGCTGCTGGGTACCGCCCTGGCGCAACTGCAATGGCTTGGCTTGCATACCATTGGGTATACCGGCTGGCTGGTGTGGACCCTCCTCATCGTGTGGCTCATTCAGGTTGAGCATCCCCCGGTGCGAAAACGCGAACCGCTCTCGCGCGGTCGCCGCTGGGTGGGGTATTTGTGCATCGCCATCTTTATCTCGTGCTTTAGCTTAAAACCGCTCACCATCGTATAACGCCATGCTGCGCTTTACCCTGGCCGTTTTGGCCGCCCTGTTGCTTGCGATGAGCGGATGTGATGACCCACCCGGTGCCCCCGAGGTCGACCCAACTCCTCCACGCATCGAAAACCTGCAGTATGCGCCCCAAGAGGTCATCGTTAGTGATACCGCCGATACCGTCCCCGTTGATCTGGTGATGCTCGCCGACGCTCTCCCCGGGGATGCGCCCATCGAACGCGTATCGTTCTCCATTCTGGCCAGTGGCGCGAACATAGGCGCGGTGGGCGAACTCCCGGCTCTCCCCGAGGATAACCAGTACGGCATCAACGCACGCATCGACCTGCCTGCCGACTTCGATCAGTACACCGTGCGCGTGTTCGCCACCGCCACCGACAGCCTGCAAAGCAACGTCGCCCTTGGCCAGTTTCGCATTGTGCCCGATACCACCACCGCCTCATGAACACGCATTTCGTTTCTTCTGTGTTGGGCCCCGCTCTTGCGGTTTTGTGGGGATGTGCAGCGCTACTCATGCCTGCCTCAGCCACCGCCCAAACCCCAGCCGCCGGATTCACCGAAGTACCCGGCCCCGGAAGCAACTTCGTGCAGGTCCTGGGTGCACAGGGCGACTCGCTATGGGCCGGCCCCAACCTGACGCTCACCACCGATGGCGGCGCTACCTTTCGCGATCCAGAGGTGCCCGCTTTGCAGGATAATGTCCTCTTTGCCATCGACCTGCACACCGATCCCACAGACACTCGACGAGTTACGGCAGGACTTGCCTTCGATTCGGATGGCGTTCCCGCAGCCGGCGGATTCTTAGTATCGTCGGATGGCGGCGACTCGTTCGAGCAAGCTCCAGCAGCGCTCGATACCATTGGCGACACACTCATCACGTATGGCAACAACACCCTCTCGGCCCGCCCCATCGTACAGGAAGCCGGGAGCGCTCCGCAAGACCTGGCGCGCTCCCCCTCGGGCGATACGCTTTGGGTGGCCAGCGGAAACGCCGGTCTGCGCTACAGCACCGATGAGACCGAAAGCTGGACCCGCGTTGTGCTCCCCCCCGACACCCTTGACGCCATTACTCCGGAGGCCACCTACGACTTTGAGGTCGCCCCGTTTGATAATGGACAAGGCTGGCTTAATCATGTTGGGGCTACGGTACTCGTTGACGAAAC
>CAZZCI010000246.1:0-2756 GCA_964653015.1 uncultured Rhodothermales bacterium | reverse complement strand
ATAATGGACAAGGCTGGCTTAATCATGTTGGGGCTACGGTACTCGTTGACGAAACGGGCACCGTGTGGGCTGGCACCGCAGGCGGCGTGAACCGCTCGGCCCCCAACGATGTGGCAGCTGGCGGCAACCGTGCCTGGACGCGCGACACGCATACCGGCACGCCCGATGCTCTCACCGGCGACAATGTCGTGGTGTTGGCCGAACAACCACGCACCACCAACCGAAGCGCCATCTGGATGGTCACCTGGCCCATAAATCGCCCGGGGGCACCCGCCCAGCGCTTCGGCGTAACCCGCACCCTCGATGGCGGCGCCACCTACGAGCAAACTCTGGTCGACGAACGCATCTTC
Source organism: uncultured Rhodothermales bacterium (assembly GCA_964653015.1). Taxonomy (GTDB): domain Bacteria; phylum Bacteroidota; class Rhodothermia; order Rhodothermales; family Salinibacteraceae; genus Longimonas. The sequence continues at coordinate 2,406 of CAZZCI010000246.1, read as the reverse complement.
GACCTGGCCTTCGACGACAACCACATCTACGCGGGCGGCGACAACGGCCTCTTTATCTCGGATGACGATGGTGCTTCTTGGACCGCCGTGCGCCGCTTTGAACTGGCCGACGAGCGTCAGTTCCATCGCCCCGACGCGGGCGTACGATCCGTTACCACCACCCGCAATGCCGTATGGGCTGGCACCACCGATGGCCTCTTGCGCAGCACCGACAACGGACGCACCTGGACGCTCTTCCGCACCAACGTCCCGCTCGATCCCGACGAGCCCGGCACTGATGCCGTAGACACCTACGCGTATCCCAATCCCTTCACGCCCTCTTCCGACCGCGTGGTGCGCATCCGCTATGAGCGGGCCGAGGCGGGGTCTACCCGTATCCGTCTGTACGACTTTAACATGCGGCCTGTGCGCACGCTTCGTGCCCAGGGCGATGGGCCCGGCGAACAAGAAATCGCATGGGATGGCACCGACGACGGCGGCCTGCGCCTCCCCAACGGCACCTACTTCTACGAGGTGGAGACCGACCAGGGCGAAGCCCGTGGCAAAATTCTGTTGATTGACTGATTTCGAGGCGTCATGGATGTATTGCACAAGCCATTTACTCCGTCTGTGTGGCATGCCCTGCTGGCTCTGCTTGTAGGCCCCCTCCTACTTGCAAGTAGCATAGGACATACCGTGCAGGCCCAAGACGCCGGAGCCGGGGCGTTTGCCCGCGTTGGGTTCGGGGCGCATGGAATGGCGCTGGGCAATGCTGTAAGCGCCGCCCCCGGAACGCAGTCGGCAGCGTTTTACAACCCAGCCCTGGCTCCAGGTATTGAAGCGCAAAACATCTCGCTCTCGGCGGCCCTCATGACGTTCGATCGCGATATGCAGCACATCACCTTTGACGCTCCACTTGGCCCCACCGCCGGCCTGAGCACAGGCGTGATGCGAGCAGGCGTGAGCGACATTGATGGGCGCGACAGCGACGGACGCCCCACCGAAACGCTCTCCACCGATGAGTACGCGCTGTTTCTGGCCTTCGGAAATCAGTTCTGGGATCGCCTGGCCGGAGGCGCTACGCTCAAGCTCTACTTCGCCGACCTGGTCGATGACGTCGGGACGGTGCAAACACTGGCCGTAGATCTGGGACTGATTTACACCGTCCAATCAGGCACGCACATTGGGCTCTCGGTGAGCGATCTGCTGGCCAAGTACGAGTGGGATACGGGCGGCGTGGGCGGGCGCTCGGCCACCGACTTCTTTCCTGTGCGCGTCCGCGTGAGCGCCTCGCATCGCCTGCTTGACGACCGTCTGCGTCTGCTGGCCGAGTACGAATCGCGCTTCACCGACCGCGAACAACGCGTGCGCCTCCCCCGCGAGGGCTCGGCCCAGCCCAGCGAACGGTTTGAAACGCGCGACTTTCGCCTCCACGAATCCATGGGACGCATCGGAGTGAGCTACGCATTCGTCGAAACGTTTACCGTTCGGGGCGGCATCGACCGGCTGGGCGAAGACGGCATCAACGGATGGCAGCCCAGCCTTGGATTTGGCCTCACGCAGTCGCTTGGCACCCTCGATGTGGATGTCAACTACGCCGCTGTAGTTGAACCGTACGTCACCGACTTGATGAACGTGCTGAGCGTACGCATCTATCTGTAAGTGCGCTGTCACACGTCAATCTTTGGGTAACGCATGTGTACCCTGACGTACCGAGAAACACTCACACCCTTGGCATTGCGAGCGGAGCGACGCAATCTCCTGCCATCAGGCCGGATGTGCCAGACCTGCAAGGATGGCGTTGAGACCCTTCCGTCTCACGGCGGCAGGATGACTGGCGGACGCGCAAAATTCCAACTCTCGTGGCGATGCTCCGCGTCGCCACGCCTGCTGGGATGCTCCCGCGTCCCCCAATCCACCACCTGGTTTCTTTACCTTGGGGGTACGTTGGACGCAGAGCGTCTATTCGTCCGTCGCGACGCAGAGGGGCCGAAGGTCATGCCGGTTGTACATCGCGACGAGGAGGCATTCAGTTGTGACACAGCAGTAGGTAGTGGCAAAACGTTACATGAGGGCCTCTCCAAAGGCATTCGTCCCCGCATTTTCTCATGAGTCATGCTGAACTCAGTGAAGCATCTCAACACGAGCCGACGGAGGACTACGGTATAAGGCACACAGGGAATGCTACAACGCGCGGCCTTGCTGGGGATAGCAGACGGCGGCCCCGATCCGTTCGCCTATCGGCGTCAGGATAACCTGCAGATCCATCCTCAAGCCGTAAAACGATCACGTACAATCAACCACTACCCGGGAGCAGCCCTGCGACGCGCCACCGGTAGAACCTGCCTCCATCATGCCCCGCGAGACGGCATATACGCTCACTCTGCAACCGCGCTGCGATCCCACACGACGAAGGTGGTGTCCTGC
>CAZZCI010000245.1:0-4380 GCA_964653015.1 uncultured Rhodothermales bacterium | reverse complement strand
CCATCCATGTCCGATGAACATGTAGAATCCGGCGACAACACGAAGCACAAACAGTGCAAACTCGCGAAGACGGCTCGGTAAGTTTATAAGCATGAATACGTGGGGAGAGGTTGCAAAAGACAATTCGCCATAGTATAGTTAGCATGTTTGGTATGCACAACCTTACTTCTGGGTAGCACCATCTTTTTTCGGCATTGTTACGGTGGGTGCCAAGCACGACCGGCTACCCTTCAATCGTCCACGTATCCCCCGATTGCAACAGGGCCTGCAAATTGCCTTCTCCCTTCTCCGTCCGGACAGCGTTCATCTGCTCATGGAGTTGAGCTTCATACGTTGGGCGGTCCGTTTGATATAGCACACCAAATGGACGCGGAAAATCAGGCTGATCAAACATCCGTCCAATCAGGTGTGCCATTTCTCGGTTGCTGGTATCATATACCAGACAGTCTTCAACAGACCACCGGTCGGTGGTAAGATCAATCACCTCAAGCTGGAGGCCTTCTACACGGAGGCCCTGATCGCCATCATTGAATGTGAGGGGAGTACCATCCTCTACAAAGATCGCTCGCTCAGGCTTGGTATCGCGATCCGTGAATTCGAAGAACGCTCCGTCGTTGAAGATATTGCAGTTCTGGTAGATCTCCACAAAGGCCGTTCCGCCATGCCCATGGGCCGCTTTCATCGTGCGTTTCATATGCTTTGGATCGCGATCCATGGTGCGGGCCACAAACGATGCATCGGCTCCCAGCGCCACTGCAACCGGATTAAATGGACGATCAAGCGAGCCGTGTGGAGTGCTTTTCGTCACCTTGCCAACTTCGGAGGTGGGACTGTACTGCCCCTTAGTCAGGCCGTAAATCTCGTTATTGAAGAGCAACACCTGCGTATCCAGATTGCGTCGGCACAGGTGGATAAAGTGATTGCCGCCAATGGAGAGCGCATCGCCATCCCCGGTTACAATCCACACGTCTAGTTCCGGATTGGCACACTTCAGCCCGGTGGCAAACGTGGGCGCTCGCCCGTGCAAGGTGTGCATCCCGTACGTATCCATATAGTATGGGAACCGCCCTGAACAGCCGATGCCACTGATAAACACAAAATTTTCTTTGGGCACATCGAGCTCGGGTAGTAAGCGTTGTACCGTCGCCAGAATCGCATAATCGCCGCAGCCGGGACACCAGCGCACGTCTTGGTCGGTCGCAAAGTCTTTACGAGTCAATGACGCCCCCCCGCCATCACCACTGTACCCGGGTGGCAGAGAAGGCCCATCGGACGCTTTTGAAGTAGGTGGGCCAGCCGGCTTCTTAGACCCGGGCGGTCCGGCAGGTTTTGTGGTCTTGTTGGCATCTGACATAGAGCAGCAGCGGTTGGATTAAAAGAGGGGTACGAGAGTACAAACTATGCAGATGTGACGGCAGTGGAGGCCACATCCAGTACGTCGTGAATCCCGGTGCAGATTTCCTCAACCCGGAAGGGGCGTCCCTGAATCTTGTTGAGCGGAACGAACGTGGTGGCGGGATAGGCGTCGCGGAGCAGTCGAATCAATTGCCCATTGTTTAACTCAGGTACTAGCACCCGATCAAATCCGTCGACAATCGCCTCCAGATCGGCGGGCAGCGGCCACACATAGCGCAGGTGGGCGGCGCTAACAGAGGTGCCTTCAGATCGGCATCGAGTTACCGCTTCTACGATAGCTCCTTTGGTAGAACCCCAGCCCAGCACAAGGAGCGGTCCACTGCGCGGTCCCTGCACGGGTGTGGGGGGCATCATTTGAGTAACGCGCTGCACCTTTTGGGCACGCAGCTTAACCATGCGCTCGTGGTTCTCGGGGTCGTAGGATACATTGCCGGTTTCGTGCTCTTTCTCAAGCCCGCCCAACCGGTGCTCTAGCTTGGGCGTGCCCGGCACCGCCCAGGGACGTGCCAGCGTGTCGTTATTGCGCACATAGGGCAAAAACTGCGGATTGCCATCATCGTCTGTGGTCATGGTGCGGTCGGTCGGCTCTGTAGCCTGTGTGGCCTCAAACGGAGGCAGGTCGTCTACTTGCGGGATGCGCCAGGCTTCCGATCCATTGCCCAGGTAGCCATCCGCCAGGAGCATGACGGGCGTCATGTATGTTGTAGCAATGCGGCACGCTTCATACGCGGCATAAAAGCAATCGCCGGGAGACGTGGGAGCGATGACCGGAAGCGGCGCTTCCCCATTACGTCCATACACAGCCTGGAGCAAATCGCCCTGTTCCGGTTTTGTAGGAAGCCCGGTCGATGGCCCTCCCCGCTGCATGTTGATGACCACAAGGGGCAGCTCCGTCATAACGGCGAAGCCAATGGCCTCTGTTTTGAGAGCGATTCCGGGACCACTGGTTGCACATACGCCGATAGAACCGCCAAAGCTGGCGCCAATGGCTGTGCCAGCTGCAGCAATCTCGTCCTCGGCCTGAAACGTGGCTACGTTAAACTGTTTATGCTTGCTAACCTCGTGCAAAATGTCAGACGCTGGCGTGATGGGATACGACCCGTAGAAGACGGACCGTCCGCTGCGGTCGGCAGCAGCAACGAGCCCGAGTGCAAGTGCTTGCGCTCCTCGCACGGCTCGGTACGTACCCGGGGCCATTGCCGCTGGATCTACCGTGTAGCGCGTGCCAATGGCCTCAATCGTTTCCGCGTAGTGGGCCCCCTTATCCAGCACCGTAAGGTTCGCTTCTTGAATGGCCGGGCGATCCTCAAACTTAGTGCGAATCCAGTTGCGGGCGGGCTCTAATGGACGTGAGTACATCCACAGGGTGAGGCCAAGTGCGAACATGTTTTTAGAGCGGTCTATCTGTTTTTTCGTCAGATCGGTGCCGCTCAAGGCATCATGTGTGATTGTTGTAAGTGGTACTTCAATGACCTGATATCCATCGAGTGTCCCATCGTTAAGGGGATCTGCATCGGCCCAATCGGCAAGCTCCAGGTCACGCTGGGTGAACGCATCTGTATTTACGAGCACCGATCCGCCCGGTCGTACCCGCTGCAGGTGCACTTTAAGCGCAGCCGCATTCATGGCAACGAGCAGGTCGACCTTGTCGCCGGGCGTGCGGATATCCACAGCGCCAAAGTGCAGCTGAAAACCGCTCACGCCGTACGTAGTACCGGCAGGCGCTCGTATTTCAGCAGGATAATCTGGAAGTGTAGCCACATCATTGCGCGCATACGCCGAGGCCAGCGTAAACTGCGATCCGGCAAGCTGCATACCGTCGCCTGAATCGCCCGCAAACAGCACCGTTGCTTCAGGAATAGATCGAACCGATGCATCGTCCGGCGCATCGGAGGTGGGGGAGACACTCATGCGTTCCGCACTGTTAGGATAGTAGAAATAATCCGTCTAAAAATACGTCTTGCGGATTAGGCAGTTCAAGATGTCTTGGATGCCGCTCGTGAAAATTGGTTGTGGTCCACTTTTTCCTCTGCAACGGCTCGCTAACGAGAACACCTCGTAACACATGCGTAACAACAAGGCATGTGTTGGCCAAATTATTGCATGTAGCATTCTACCCACGCGTTTTTATCTCACCGTGTTGTTGTACCCCTCATGATCGTGTATAGCGCTACCAGTCAAGACGTAACGGCTCGTGTATGGCCCATCTACTTAGATGAAGCGTCGAACCTTTTAGATATGGAGTTCGCATTTAGTTATGCGGTGCACCTATACAACCAGGGCCCAGACGACCTTTTGCTCATCCGGCGCCGCTTTACAATTCGCGAGGGCGACGGACGCCTGCATGATGCTGCGGGAAGCGGCGAAACACTTGAAAAGCGCCCGATTGTACCCGCGGGCGAAAAGCATGTGCTCGATGAGCGCTGCACGCTTCACGACTTTGACGCGGTGGTTGAGGGAAACTACGTGGCCCAACGTCCTAATGGGCAACGCTTTCGCATCATGCTTCCCTCGTTCCCGTTGCATGCCGCAGCAAATTGACGGCGTGACAAACCGCTCTGCAGATGCAGAATACCGCCCCCTAAGCACTAGAGCTCTGTCACACCTGAATGTTAGGGTGCGGAGATCATACCAAACTGTGTGTCCCAACCCCCACCAAAAAAACCTGTCATGGTGAGCACGCGACGGGTCCAGCCCGGAGCACGCCGAACCATCTCCGCGACGCTCAGCAGGCTCTGATCGATCGAGCGGCCCTGCTCATTTCGGGGGAGATCTTTACTCACTGCGTTCGTCAGTCGCTACGCTCGTGTCAGGACTCCGCACCTGCTAGACGCAGTTGCTCCGCTCAAGATGACACCATTGAAACGGGGGTGTTGCAACCCGAAGATTGACATGTGACACGGCACTAGTACTGTGTCACACGTGATTGTTAGGGTCCAACATTGTCATCGCGAGGAGGGAGCC
>CAZZCI010000244.1:0-4383 GCA_964653015.1 uncultured Rhodothermales bacterium | reverse complement strand
GCTTTCAGTCAGCGGCCACCTGAATCTCCACGCGCCGATTCTGGCGGCGGCCTTCTTCGGTTTCGTTGGAGGCAACGGGGTTTTGGGCACCAAACGCGCCAATCTCTAGCGTGCGCGAGCGAATGCCGTGCTGTTCATCCAAGTAATGCGCCACCGCTGCGGCGCGTTGGGCCGAGAGGTACCAGTTGCTCGGGTAGGTATCCACGAGGCGAGGCCCAATAGGGCGGTCGTCGGTGAAGCCCTTGATTCGGAAGTCGCGCCCGTCGTACTCTGCGTCAAGGATGGCGGCCAAGCTATCGAGGGTGCGGCGGCCCTGGTCGGTGATCCACGCGCTGCCAGAAGGAAAGCGGATGGCGTCTCCCAGTTGCTCCATGTCTTGAGGCGCGCCAGTACGCAGGGCAGCAATGGAGTCGCGTGCAGCCGCTAGCTCGGATGTAGTGGTCTGCAGATCGGTAGAGAGCGTTTCTATCTCTTCCTGCAGAGCAGCCTCGTCGGTATCGTTGCAGCCAAGCCCCACAACAGCCAGCAGCAGCAATGGAATAAGGGGGGCAAGCCAGGAGCGTTGGCGATGAGAAGTCCGTAGGGCAGTCATGACGATGAGGGGGCTTGAAGCAGGTGGCGGACTCGGGGGGCTACCGCATCCATATGATTGCGTAAAGTTTCATATCCAATATGATTACGTACCACCGACCAGCGTGCCCAGGCTACACGGCGGATGCGTTCTTCTGTCTGAGGGGTAAATGAACGTGCAGGGGTGTGCATCAAAAACCAGTGCGTTGTTTTAACCATGTAGCGCTGCGGGGTTGCATAGCCGTGTATTGTGACGCCAAGGGGGGCACGCACGCGGATCGATGAAATTCCAATTTCCTCACACACCTCGCGGATGGCACAGGTGCGAAGCGACTCGCCCTTATCCTGCTTGCCTTTTGGAAGGTCCCACACCCCACGCCGATGCATCGTACAGACGACCGGCTCGCCGTTGGCTTCAGCGCGTGGTGTCACATATCCCCCGGCAGCGGCTACAGGGGCCGGAATCCGGTACGGGTCGACATTGCGCAGTGCCTGCGGCGGAATCGAGCGCACGCCTTGCAATCCCCTTTCAGAAGCGGGCAGCAGCGCAGTATCCACAACAACGATAGGAGCGGTTGTATCTGGATAGGTGGCGTGTAAGCGTTGCGCAGAACGCCGAGGCGGCTGAAGTCCCTGCGTGGCCCATTGATCGGGGGCGTACGAGGTGTAGTCAACAACGTGATAGGCCAGCATAAAAGGCGTACAAGAAACGGCATAAGGAAAAACACATTTTTCTTCTACGTCAGGGCCAGGTGGAAGTTGAGCGGACGGGAGCGTATGCTGCATCCTGTTACGCCAGCCAAGAAACGTAACGTTTTGTTCAGGCGTAGGGCAAACCGTTCATAGAGCCCTTTCCACTTGCATCACACACAGCCACGCTCTACGTTCAGAGCCTCATGCGATCGTGTGCGTTGAGCACGGATGGGGCGTTTCGAACTCTGCGCACTTCTTTCTTGGGGCCGTACTCTTCATGCGCGACAAACTTTCGGCAGGACGTTGGATCACCCGGTACCGGTGGGAAGAGCTACGGCGCGATGGAGCCGCAGGGCTGGCCATCGGGGCGATGCTCATTCCGCAAGGCATGGCGTACGCAGTTATTGCGGGGGTGCCGCCGATCTATGGGCTGTATGCCGGACTCATCCCGCTGCTCATCTATCCGTGGATTGCAACCTCGCGCCACCTGGTCATTGGCCCGGTTGCCATCGACATGCTCATCGTAGCGGCAGCAGTGGGGGCGCTCGCTGAGGCGGGTACCGACCGCTACCTGGCGCTGGCAATTGCTATGGCGGCCATGGTGGGCATCACACAGATTGCAATGGGGCTGGCCAAACTCGGATTTGTGGCCAACCTGCTGTCGCGTCCCGTCATTGACGGGTTTACCAGCGCTGCGGCTATCATCATTGCTGCCAGTCAGTTAGAGCACCTAATGGGTATTGATCTGGCGCAGTCGCAATACGTACACGAGTTGGTGATTGAAGCCGTGGCCCGCTTCGACGATGTGCACATGCTCACGCTGGGCATTGGGCTGGGAAGCATCGTGCTGCTGTGGACGCTCCGCCGCTTTGCCCCCCGGTTACCGCAGGCCATTATCTTGATGATCGTGGCCATTTTGGGCAGCTGGATGCTCGACTGGGAGGGCCAAGGCGTTACCGTAGTGGGGAATATCCCAAGCGGACTTCCCGGCTTTGCCATTCCCGATGTATCGCTGGGCGACCTTCAGTCTCTGCTTCCCGCAGCGGTTACGCTGGCGCTAGTGCAGTTCATGAAAGACATCTCGCTGTGCCGTCTCTTCGCGACCCGCAACAAATATACGGTGGATGCCAACCGTGAGCTCATTGCGGTTGGATCTGCAAACCTGCTGGGCAGCTTTTTCCGAAGCATCCCGGTGTCGGGGAGCATCTCACGTTCGGCCCTTAGCGATCGTTTGGGCGTGCGCACCCCGCTACACAACCTGTTTGGAGCGATTGTCATCGGCCTTACGTTGCTGGTGCTTACGCCGCTCTTCTACTATCTGCCACTACCGGCGCTGGCCGGACTCATTATGATGGCGGCGCTCTCGCTGGTTGATGGTAGTGAATTGCGCGATCTGTTTGTGGCCCGCCGTCGCGATTTTGTGATTGCGCTGTTTACCGCCGCTGCTACGTTGTTTGTGGGCATCCAGGAAGGCATCGTGTTTGGCATCGGGGCGACGCTTCTGGCAGTGCTGTATCGCATCAGTCGGCCCAATGTGGCTGAACTTGGACACGTGCCCGGCACGCGGCTCTTCCGCGATCTGAAGCGGTTTGAGAATGCCCATCGGCTCAAAAACATCCTGGTGCTGCGCGTCGATGCGGCGTTCTCGTTTGCCAATGCCGAGTTCTTCAAGCAGTACATCATTGACAAGAGCGAGCGCGAGGGCCGCGACTTGCGCGTGGTGGTGATTGACGGCACCAGCATTAACGATCTGGATACCACGGCCATCGAGGCGCTGCGCACAGTCATTGGCACCCTCGACGAGGCCGACATCGAACTCCACTTTACGGGGCTCATCGGACCCGTACGCGAGGTGGTGCGCCGCTCCGGCCTTCACCTGCTGCTCGGCGACGATCACTTCCACATGGATCCGCACGAAGCTGTGATGTCCATCCTACGTGACTGGGATGACGACGAGGAGCGCTCCGACGAGGACCGGCTCGAAGCCTATCTTGAAACCACCGACCCCGAACACCGCGATCCCACTCCAATGGCGTCGTAGCACGTTACGTTTTTTGGCCTTGCAGGGTCGTGGATATCCAACCCGTTGTGCTATGACCCTGTTTGGATTAAACCCCTTGGTGTTATGCTCTGGCGTCTTGTATCTACAATGCTTGTGGTTGGCGCTCTTCCACTAAACACGATGGCTCAACCTCTGGCCGATACGCTGTTCTCGTGGAGCGGCTACACGCATGTTAGCGAAACGCACCTTCAACTCTACCCCGGTCCGCCCAGCGATGAGAATCGCGACCATACGGTTGTGCTGCGCGAGTTGGCCGACAACACTGGGCCTACGATCTTAGACGACATCTCGTACGTGGCCGAGCAAGTAGGACGCGATTTTGGCATGGATCCGGCGCGCGTAACCTGGGTCTTGCACTGGGGCCACTTCTCGTATGCCGAGGCCGCCCCGAGCAACAAGGAGGTCTTCATTCGCGTGACGTTTCGGCGTACCGACACCGGACGACTAAGCGCCCCGTACTGGCGTATCATCACCCGACCCGATGTTATCGAGATAACGGATCAGCGCTATCAGCGTCCGTAGCATGGCCTTCCGCCGGGAAGCAGCGGAACGGATGCCGAACATTGTGCATGCATGAGAAAGCACCCGTTGCTCTTTGACTCAGGCGGCTGACACGCCACACGCATGAAGACCATTCTCTTACGCGTCCTCTCGTACTTCTCGGCTGCTGGCCTGATGGTCGGCACCTTCTTCCTGGCCGTGTCGCTAACCCCCACGCTCGTACCGCGAACCGCCGTACTGCAGGGCATCGTGTCGGGCGGCGCACTGGCTGCCGGATATGGGCTCGGCGTGCTGGGCCAGACGCTGTGGCGGTATCTGGAGCTGCCCGCACCCAGCCGTACCGTGCGGCTCCGCATCAAAGGGGGCGCCATCCTTCTTGGGCTGCTCGTCACACTCTTCTTCATGTGGCAGTGGAGCACCTGGCAAACCTCGGTGCGTGCGCTCGTCGATATGCCGCCGGCCGATGGATTCCAGCCGCTGACCGTCGGGATGCTCACGCTGGCTATCTTCCTCGTATGCTGGGCCCTGGGCTGGAAGTTCAAAGCGCTCTGGAGCCG
>CAZZCI010000243.1:0-4387 GCA_964653015.1 uncultured Rhodothermales bacterium | reverse complement strand
ACTGCCATGGAGACGCCCGACGTTGCTCCCCCCATGTCCGACTACGAACGAGAGCGAGGCAAGCCGATGCCAAGCAAACTGCACAGCCTGGTCCAAACGAACCTCACCATTGCTTTGGGCCAGTTCCGTCCAACGTACCAGGCCCTCAGTGAGTTGTCTGTGCGCCTCTCAGACCGTGATGTGACGCCAGACATTTCTGTGTATCGAGAGCTTGATCTCGACTTCTCGCAAGATGAGATTCGGATGACCGAGCCGCCACTTCTGGCGGTTGAGATTGCGTCGCCGACCCAGGGCGTGCAGGTGCTTATCGACAAGATTCGGTTTCTGCTGGGCGAGGGCGTGCAGTCGTGCTGGCTGGTGCAGCCGCAGCTGCGCACCATCACCGTGTACCACGGCGATATGCAGCAAACCACCTACGCCGACGGCACCGTCACCGCCCCCAACCTCGACATTTCTGTTGAGTTGGCCGAGGTGTTTGCGGTGGCGTAGCGGGGGTGCCCCTCCAGCCTCGCACCCTCATACCGTGGCAGCAGGCTGATATGGCGCTTCCTGTACCAGATGCGACACCAACACCTTCAAAAAGAAAAACGGGAGGAACCACTCAAGGCCTGGTGTCGGAGCAAATCCGTACATACCAATCAGCAACCCTACGCCAAAAAGCATAAAGGCTACCGGGCGCTGGAGGTACAAGGGTGCGCTTAAAATAATCCACGCTGCGATGAGTAAAAAAGAGGACACAACGGCAAAGTAGATCCAATCCGCCTCCCGAAAAAACCACGCTACAAGAAGCACATGTACCACGTGCAGAGCCACAAACTGCAGATGCGCCCACTTTCCTTGCTCGGCGCGATGGTACCACCGCTTGGCCGCAGAGGTAGCATTGGTGATTACACCACCGACCAGATCAATGGCAAAAATAGCACTGAGTAGTATCAGCAGTATCCCCCAGTCGTGACCTGTCAAAATCGCATAGGCGGGCGCAAGAAACGCCCCTATTAACGCCGGAGCGAATTGTAACCACTGTTCAGCCGGAGTTGCGCCCGGACCAATAAACCGGTCGATGGCTCCGCGAATGCCTGATCGGAGCGGTGGAACAGCCCACTCAACGGGATGCCTTTCTTGTTTTTGCATAACGGTACGTTCTACTGTTTACTATGAGGGGACGTCACCATATAGGTGGTTGTAATTTGTTAGCCTGCGCGCTGCCGAAAATAAGCCTTCAGCGTCTCGTGCCCATACGGCGGAGCTTTCATCGAGGCAGACGCCGCTTCAACGAAAAACTCAATGGGTCCGTAGAAACTGACAGGTGTGACGATGCGAAGCAGGGCCCGGACCAACCTGGCCAGTCTCAAAGGAATGTGCCAGATCCTGGGTGTTGTCTGAACCGCCTCGGAAGCCATCTCGGCCATCTCGTCTAGCGTGTGCACTTCTGGCCCTCCCACCTCGATCTCGGCCCGTTGATCTTCGGCTGCATCCACCACAGCATGGGCCAGATCGCTCCCGCCAATCGGGTTAAGCTGCTGCGTCCCATCTCCAAGAAGAAAAATCCGCCCGCGCTCGGCCATCTGCAGCATCACATCGAAGTCTACAAAAAAGCCCGTGGGACGCACAATCGTTGACGCAAGGGATGCCTCTTGTAACACATCCACAAAGCGCTCCTTCGCATCAACCATGGCAAGATGTCGCATCTGCCTGCCGCTAAAGACGGAGATGTAGACAAACCGCTGTGCGTTTGCAGCTAATGCCTCGCGAAGAAGGTGAACGTTGCCCTGGTAGTCGACATCCTCGTAGGTAAACCCGTCTTTCTGATGGGTGATGCCAACACAGGAAAACACCGTGTCACACCCTTCTGCTACGCCATGTAACGTCTCCGGACGCGTCACCTGCCCGAGAAAGATGTCATCGGCGACGTCTCTAAACTGTTCAACCTGCTCTTCGCGCCGAACAAGAACGCGCACCCAATATCCGCGACGCTTCAGTTCATCTACCAGATGACGCCCAAGATATCCAGTTGCGCCTGCTACCAACACATGATTCATAATGCCATCGAGAATTTTATTTAGACCGATCGGTCTATAAAAACAATCCAGCAGACTCACTGTCAAGTGATGATACGTGAACAAATCATCAACCCACCGACTATGCCCAAGCAAGTAGACCACGACGCCTACCGAAAAGAACTCGCTGCCCGGGCGGCTCCTGTGTTTAGAGAACACGGATATCAGGGCCTTGGCATGCGGCAGATCGCCAACGAGCTCGGGGTGTCCAAAAGCGCACTCTACCATTACTTCCCGAGCAAGGAAGCACTCTTTGCAGCGTGCACCGACTACGTCACATCAACCAGCCTTGAAAGTGCTCGTGTCCACGATCTGCCCGAGGAGGCTTCTCCAGAAGACCAGGCTAAGGCAGTGCGGCAGATCCTCGAAGAAATGGAGCGTGACTTTTCCGGCGAACTGTCGTTGTTGGTCGACTACCTGCGTGACATGACACCAGCCGATGTACGTCAAGACGAAAACATGCAGTTGTCTCGACGAAAAACACTGGAGATGATGGAGGCTATCGTCGGTCCGGACGACGCCCTGCCTGTGTTGTGCCTGCTCTACGGCACGATGCTGCAACGCTACTTCGATGGCGGGCAGACCGACCTTGATGCAATTATCTCTTGGCTCCAACAGGCGCTGCACCGCTGATCCCTCAGCATGGAGTCCAAATCCGATCCATATCAACCCAATCACAACGAAAGAACACAAACTTACGCACCGCCTTGTGCGTGCAAACGATCCATATATAGATCATCACGCACTCATTCTGCAATGTCCGGCTCTCCCTATCTGATCGTTGGTGGTGGCACCATTGGGCTGGCCCTTGGCTGGACGCTCGCGCGGCGCGACGCGCCCGTTACGCTCGTAGAGCGCGACCGGGCCGGACGAGGCACGTCGTGGCAGGCTGCGGGGATGCTTGCGCCCGACGCCGAGATCGGCTTCGAGGAGCTGGATCTCTACCGCCTGAGCCGCGAAAGCCTGCGCCGATGGCCTGCCTTCGTCGATGCGCTCGAATCTGCAGCCGACATGCCGGTCGACTACCGCGACGACGGCACGCTGATCGTCGCTGACGACCCCGATAGCGAGGAGGCCCTGCGCCGCCTGTATGATTTTCAGCGCGAACATGGACTGAACGTGACGTGGTGCTCGGGCGCTGAGGCGCGTGAGATCGAACCGTTTCTCGCGCCGCGCCTCGCCGCCGCTATCCACGCGCCGATGGACCATCAGGTCGACAACCGGCTTCTGGTGGATGCGCTACGCACCGCCTTCACAAAGGCAGGCGGCACCCTGCACGAGCATACCGAGGTGGAGGCCATCCATCCGGATGAGGACGCGCCCCGCATCCGCCTGACCGATGGCAATGTGTTGACTGGACAGGCCGTTGTGGTGGCGGCGGGCGTGTGGTCGCGCGAACTGGACGGCTGGACGCCCGAACATACGCCGTCGGTGCGTCCCGTCAAAGGGCAGATGCTGCAGTGCACCATGCAGGGCGCTTTTGAACTCTCGCACGTCATTCGTGGGCCTGATGCGTATCTCGCACCCAAAAGCAACGGACGCCTCGTCATTGGCGCCACCAGCGAAGAGCGCGGCTTCGATACGACCGTTACCGCCGGCGGCCTCTACGACATTCTGGAAGGCGCCTGGGAGGTGGTGCCCGGCATCTACGACCTGCCCGTCGATGACACGTGGGCCGGACTCCGCCCCGCCAGCCGCGACCACGCCCCGCTTCTCGGCCCCTCGGGCGATCCCGGCATCTGGTGCGCCACCGGTCACTATCGCCACGGCATCCTGCTTACGCCTATTACCGCCCAAGAAATGGCCCGCCAGCTCCTGGACGGAGAAACCTCCGATTGGATCGAACCGTTTTTGCCATCCCGTTTGCACTCGCCAACCGTCCCCACACCATGAGTACCGATACCGCTGCTCACATCCAACTCAACGGCAAACGCCGCCCCATCACGCCGCCGCATCCGCTTACCGAGGTGCTGCAAGCCCTCGACATCGACAGCGATACGCAGGGCGTAGCCGTGGCGATCAATGAGGACGTGGTGCGCCGGGAGGAGTGGGCAGACACCACCCTTCAGGATGGCGACGAAGTAGAAGTCATCCAGGCGCTCCAGGGCGGCTGACCTGCACATCCCCCTTTTCTTTTTCCTGCACTTATCCCCTTTTGCTATGGCGGATGCGAATGGCGTTGCCACGCCCTCCACAGAATCTGACCCCGACGCCGATGCGCTCACAATCGGCGAGTACACCCTTACCTCGCGGCTCATGATTGGCTCCAGCGGCTATCCCAATCCGCAGGTGATGCTCGACGCGATCACCGCCTCGGGGGCCGACATGGT
>CAZZCI010000242.1:0-4403 GCA_964653015.1 uncultured Rhodothermales bacterium | reverse complement strand
CAAAGGAGAACCTGTGACAGAACACCATCCTTTTTTGTCTACTCAGATGATTGCCTGGGTCTATGGCTGATGCGCCGCTGGTCGATGTGACCGGTCTCACCAAAATCTACGATGAAGGCACCGATCAAGCGCTTACGGTACTTGATGGCGTAGACCTTCGTGTGGCGCCCGGCGAAATTGTCGCCATCATGGGGGCCAGCGGGTCGGGGAAAAGCACACTACTTCATATCTTGGGAGGGCTCGATCGCCCTACGAGTGGGACGGTTCACATCGACGGACGCAACGTATTTGCGATGGATGACGAAGCGCTTTCGTCATTCCGAAACACCGCTATCGGATTCGTTTTTCAGTTTCACCACTTGTTGCCCGAGTTCTCGGCGGTGGAAAATGTAGCTATGCCGGCACGCATACGAGGCACCGCCGTAGCCGAAGCCGAAACCCGTGCCCATTCGCTCCTCGATATTCTGGGACTGGCCAACCGAGCCGACCAGCGTCCGGCAACGCTTTCGGGAGGCGAAAAGCAACGAGTGGCTGTGGCTCGGGCGCTCATGAACGAACCCGCGCTGGCGCTTCTTGATGAACCCACCGGCAACCTCGATGCAAAAACGGCCGAGCCCCTCCATCGCGAAATCAAAACGTTGCGCGAAGAAATCGGGCAAACCTTTGTGATTGCAACACATACCCCTGCGCTGGCTGATATTGCAGACCGTGTGCTGCACTTGCACCATGGGCAATTGCACGCCACTCCGGCGGCTCCTGCCAGCAATTAGCGCCGGCACGAAGCAGACCCGCCCTCTTACCCTGTTTACCAATCCCTCTAATTCCGATGCCTGCTCTTGCTGATCCGCCGCTCGATGCCACTGGTGGCTTTGTGGATGCGCCCGTAGATGCACGCCTGAACCTGTACGATGAAATTGAGCGCCTCAAGACCGAAAAAAATGCGATCCTGTTAGCGCACTACTACCAGGAGGCGGCCATTCAAGACTTAGCCGACTTTGTGGGCGACTCGTTGGGCCTGGCTCGCGAGGCAGCGGCCACCGAGGCCGATATCATCGTGTTTGCCGGTGTTCACTTCATGGCGGAAACAGCCAAGATTCTGAATCCCGAGAAAACAGTGCTGCTGCCCGATCTAAACGCGGGCTGCTCCCTCGCCGACACGTGTCCGCCCGATGCGTTTGAGGCATTCTGCAATCAGTATCCTGACCACACAGTCATCACCTATGTGAACAGCTCGGCTGCCGTGAAGGCGCTCAGCGACATCATCTGCACCTCCTCCAGTGCAGCTCACATCATCAATCAGTTGCCGGAGGATGAGCCCATTCTGTTTGCGCCCGACCGCAACCTCGGCGAGTACCTCATCCGCGAGACCGGGCGCGACATGGTGTTGTGGGATGGCGTATGCATCGTACACGAAACGTTTAGCGAGCGCAAGCTGCTGCAGTTGGCTGCTCAGCATCCAGAGGCTGAAATCCTGGCTCACCCCGAATGCCGCGATGCGGTGTTACGACACGCTGACTTTGTGGGCTCTACCAGTCAGATTCGCGGCTATGCCCGTGAAAACGGTCCGGCATCTTTTATCGTGGCGACCGAAGAGGGTATTCTGCACCAGATGAAGAAAGACAACCCCGAGAACCGGTTGATTCCAGCTCCACCCGAAAGTGGATGCAACTGCAGTCAGTGCCCTCACATGCGGCTCAACACAATTGAGAAGTTGTATCTGTGCTTAGAACACGAAGCGCCCGAGATTACGATGGAAGAGGATTTGCGACAAGCAGCTCTTAAACCCATTGAGCGCATGATGACCATGAGTGCTTCGATTGGATGACCGGGGTTCCACATCCATGTTTGCCAACAGAAGCACATTGCGGCGCAACGACCGCGCTCCATAGGCGTTAGAGCGTTGTGTACCTTTTCACGCATCCCAGGCGCCTTCCGTGCCTGGTCGTTCCTGCTGTTCATTTGGCTATCCCGATTCTATGAATGTTGATCTGTTGGAGACCGTTCGGCGCACTATTGTCTATCGTCCCGAGCGTTGTTGCCTGGCGCAGTGGGCGTTCGCACGCAACGAGCGGGCCGTGCTTGACAACGGAGCCACTCCTGTCGGATTTAAATGCTGCCTGGCTGGACACGTGTTGCTGGCTGCTGAAACGTATACCGAACGCGAGTTGCTGCTGCACGGCGGGTTTCATACTGGAGGCGAGTTGTGGCACGAGGCCGGAGCGGTATTGGGCTTGAGCGAATCACAGTACCGCACGCTGTTCTTTCCGAGTCAATGGGAGAAGCCTTACAAGCAGGAATACTATCTGTGCAGCACCGCCAAGGAAGCCGAGGTCGCGGCCGCCTATTTAGATCACTACATCACCAAACATGCCGATCCGTCTCGTCGTCGTTCTCGTGAAGGCGAAGCATCGGCGCGTGCACAGGCTGTTATGGCTACGGTATAATGACCGCATGCGTGCATTCTCACAACGAGTAACGCAATGAGCATTCGCCTTTCGCCGTGCGCGCTCCCTCCTGTTGCCCTCATTGCAAACGGATTTGCCACGCGTCCTATTCAATCAACGGTGTGTGTAGCTGTTGAGGCCGGGGTGCGCTGGGTGCACCTGCGCGACCACGAGGCGTATGCTGCAGAGTTCAACGAGGCGGCGCATGCATTGGCGCAACAGCTTCGCACGATTGCTCCCTCGGTTCAACTCACGGTAAACACGCGCCGAGATATTGCTGATGCACTCGGAGCCGGGTTGCATGTGGGATGGCGAAGCCCCCCGCCCGAAGCGCTCTCCAGTCCGCCACGTCCGCTTGGCTACTCAGCTCATCACATCATGGAGGTGCCGGCTGCCCGTCGATCGGCAGCGCAGTACCTCACCTATAGCCCCATTTTTCCGACGCAAAGCAAACCCGGACATCCGGGAGTGGGATGCACAGCATTGCGCCGCTTTGTGCATCAGTCCGGTATGCCCGTGTACGCCTTAGGCGGCATTACGCCCGAGCGTGTGGCGGCATGCCGCGCAGCAGGAGCAGCTGGCGTCGCAGTGGCCTCTGGCATCTTGCAGGCTGTTGACCCCGCTGAGGCGGCGCAGGCGTATCAGCACGCTTGGGCCGATGCTGACGAAAGCTAACGTCGGAACCCAAGGCCAACAGATTTGCGTACGGCAGTCGAAGGTACACCTGTCTTTTCCAAATGTGTTTTTGTCATGCCCAACGCCACGAAACCTGTAGCCTGTACCATTGCTGGGAGCGACTCGGGCGGGGGCGCCGGCATTCAGGCCGATCTTAAGTCGATGGAAGCCAATGGGGTCTTTGGTACGAGTGTGGTCACTGCTGTTACCGCACAGAATACTGAGGCGGTAACGCAAGCGGAGCCCGTTTCACTTGACTTGATTTCGGCACAGATCGATGCCGTGCTCAGCGACTTCGACGTGGCTGCGCTGAAAACAGGTATGCTTGCCACCTCCGATATTATTGAGCGTGTGGCCAACGATTTGTCGTGGTGGGATCTTGGCCCTTTGGTTGTAGATCCTGTCATGATTTCCAAGAGCGGATATGAATTGCTCGCTTCCGATGCTGTAGCCACGCTTCGTGAAGTGCTACTGCCCAAAGCAACGCTGATCACGCCCAACCTACACGAAGCAGGGCATTTGTTGGATACGACCGTGCGCACCGAGCCTGAAATGCGTGAGGCCGCCCGTGCACTATATGATATGGGTCCGGAGGCGGTCTTGGTGAAAGGCGGCCACCTTTCTGATACCGATGCTGCCTTGGACGTTCTGTACGATGGTAGTGAGACGTATACGGTTCGTGCGCCCCGTATCAACACGCCTCATACTCATGGAACGGGGTGCACCTATGCATCGGCAATTGCCGCGCAGTTGGCTCGGGGGCGCTCCTTGCGCGATGCGGTGCGTAGCGCAAAGGCATACGTGACCGGAGCGATTAAGCACGCGCTTCCGTTAGGAAACGGACATGGGCCCACCAATCACTTCTTCCACGCAACCCCGTTCCAGGCGCAAGAGACCGAAACTGCTTGAACAGTCTGTGAGAACGGAGAAACCCGGATCATTCCATTTTCGGCTGCGTGTATGGGTGCGCAACGGGCCGAAAACGGCCCCGCACATATTCTGCCCGTAGCTCAGCTGGACAGAGCGGCGCACTACGGATGCGCAGGTCGGGGGTTCGAATCCTCCCGGGCAGGCTACGCTCAAAACGCTGCTCCTTAACAACCCTCAGCAGGCACTCACGGCCTGTCTGAGGGTTTTCTGTTGTTTGCTTCCTTCTACTCTCCCGTTTACATGGTGTCATCTTGAGCATAGCAGCTCCGTCTAGAAGGCGCGGAGTCTGACACGAGCGAAGTGGAATCCCGGACCAGGTCTGGGACCGGTGAGCGTGGTGGGTAACGAACTCCC
>CAZZCI010000241.1:0-4417 GCA_964653015.1 uncultured Rhodothermales bacterium | reverse complement strand
AATATGCCTGCTGATGCCTCCGATGATTCTCTTACAGACGAGATGGCGGCTGAGCAGGCGCTTGTAGATCGTGCCCGTGAAGGCGATCAGGAAGCGTTTCGTTCCCTTGTGGAGCGCTACGAAGACATGGTGGCGGCTACGGTAACGGGTATGCTGGGCGCGGGCCCTGAAGCCGACGATGTAGGCCAACGCGTGTTCATCACGTTCTACAAAAAACTGGACCAGTACCGGGGCGACGGGGGCGTGGCGCCTTACCTGAACCGGATTGCCGTAAACACCGCCTTGAACGCGCTCAAGAAGCAGAAACGCCGCACCCAGCAGAGGGTCTCTCGGGATCAAGAAGAGCACACGCCGCTGCCTGACCCCGATAGCAGGGCCTCTATGCAAACATTTAGCTTGAAAGAGATAACCGAGGAGGCCTTGCAAACGCTCTCCCCCAAGCATCGCTCGGTGGTTGTGCTCCGGCTGATTCAGGGGTACTCGACCCGCGAAACGGCTGAGATCCTTGATGTACCGGACGGTACCGTTCTTTCACGGCTGCACCGTGCCCGCAAACAGCTTCAAACCCTTTTGGCTCCGCACGTGGATACCCATGCCTACCGATAAGCAACACGATCTTTTGATCCGGTCGCTCGATACCGACCTGCCCGACGAAGACCGCGAGGCGCTCGACGAGTGGCTGTCGGAGTCGCCCCAAGCGCGCACGTCTATGGCTGAGCACCAGGCCGTAGCCGACGCTGTGGCTGAGCAAGGTCCCTCATCGTTTCGCGAGGGGTTTGCAGATCGGGTCATGGCGGCGCTTCCCGACGACACCCCGCAGGCCCCTGCGCATGCCTCGCGAAACCAGAGACCGCCTCGTCGCCCCGCCGTCTCTCGCACGCCCGGATGGAGAAGATATACTGCAGCGGGCCTGGCCGTGGTGGCTACCCTGGCCATTGCGGTGCTGCTGATGCGCCCCTGGACCACAACCGTCGAGGTGCCGCCGGGCCCGCCCGAACAGGTTACCCTGAGCGATGGCACCACCGTTGAAATGAGCGGCGGCTCGTCGTTGCACTACACCGACTCCTGGTTCCACCGCGAACGCCACGCCACGTTGCATGGCGAGGCATTTTTCGACGTTGCCACGAACGACCGTCCGTTTCGTGTGGAAACGCATAACGCACAGATTCGCGTACAGGGCACGACCTTCAACGTCCGCGCGTGGCCCGAAGCGATGGACAACGAAACCCGAGTGTCGCTGCAAACCGGACAGGTAGAGGTGCAATCACTTAGCGAATCCGCGGTGGCACACGTCCTTTCGCCCGGCGAAACGACCGTAACACACGGCGATAGCACGCGCTCGGTATCGGCTGAAATCGACCAGGTTACGGCCTGGCGATCGGGCGGATTGGCGTTTGTCGATCAGTCGCTCAAATCGGTGGCCCAGGCACTGTACCACCGGTTTGGTGTTGAGGTCGAAATCGAAGACCCCACTCTCGGCGAACGCACCCTCACCTACCTGAACCCTGATCCAGAATCGCCCGGTTCGGTTATTGACGACATCTGCCACACGCTCGACCTGCAGTATCACCGCACCGCGCAGGGGTACCGTATCCACCCATAACACCGCGCCCGCCCCGTTCTTCCCGGCCAGCCCCCGCCTCGTTGTGGATTGGTTGCTTCCTCGGTTTTTTATTGGATGTGCTGCTGTGGCACTGCTTATGGGCGCGTTACAGCCTGTTGCCGCTCAGGCCCCCGCCGATACCCATACGGTATCCATGCAGGGCGTCCCGCTGGATGAAGCGCTAGAGCGGTTTGCCACGGCTACAGGCATAGCCCTCTCGTACACCCCCGACCTGGTGGATGGGCACGACGTGTACTGTGTGGAGGAGGACGCGCCTGTCGAATCGGCGCTGGCTTGCCTGCTCGATGGCAGCGGACTGACGTATCACCGACTGGCGTCCGGGACGTACGTGCTAACCGAAGTGCCTGAACACGAAGTGGCTTATGGACATCTGGTAGGCACCGTATCCGATAAAAAAGCGGATGTCCCGCTGGTGCAGGCGCATGTCTGGGTGCCCGAACTGGGGCGTGGAACGGCAACCAACCGGAGTGGACACTTTGCCCTAAGCGATCTGCTTCCCGGTACGTACACGGTGTACATCAGTCATGTGGGATACGGCACATACCGAGATACTGTGCAGGTTGCGTCGGAGGAGCGGACGCGGGTGGCAGCCGAGTTGGAGCACGAACCCACGCGCATCACGCCGCTGATTGTGGAAGGCTTGCAGCGCCCCGCCACCCGCACATCAGCGTCCGATGCGTCGGCAACGCACGTGGATGCCGAAGACCCGCCCATCGGATACGCTGCTGCCGAACCGGATGCCTTTCTGGCGCTTGATGCCCTGAGCGGGGTTCGGGTGAACAACGTCACCTCCGACTTACACGTGCAAGGAGGCGCCCCCGGCAGCACGCTGCTCCGCCTGGATGGCGTTCCCGTGCATCTGCCACGCAGCACAACGTTTGGATACATCGGCCCCTTCAACCCGCTCGCTATTGATCGCATCACGGTACGTCAGCCCGGATTTGACGCCCAGCATGGGGGCGCCACCGCTGGGGTGATCGAGGCCACCCACCGCCAGCCCGATGAGCGTGGGGTGGAAGCGCAGGCCGATCCGCTCAGCCTGAAAGCCACTGCCCACGGCACCCACACGTTTGGAGAAGACCGCACGCTCACGGCCATGACGACCGCCCGCGTAGGGCTCTGGGATGTGCATGCCCCTTCGGCCCTGGACCAGCGCCTGCAGTCGTGGAGCACCCCCGACCTGTTTCCGTTCCGCACGGTATCGTCGGTAGAGGTGCCGCTGCGCGATGATAGTGCTATCCGCCCCGACCAGCAACTTACCGATATACACACCTCGGCCCGGCTGCACCTTTCGCCCCTGCGCACCCTGCACGTATCGGGGTACCACGGGCAGCGCGGACTCTCTGGCCAGCACGATGCATTGGGGCCAGATTCAGCTCCGGATCCGCCGCTGATTACACTCAACGACGCGTATACGTGGACGAACACGCTGGGGCAGGCAAGCTACCACGCCGTTGTGGGCAACCGGACCCTCCTCACCACACAGGCCCGAGCCAGCCGGTATGTGCTACGCCACCAGTACGATGTGCTGGCCGCCGACTCTACGCTCGACCGCGGCTTTACGCAGGTTGGTCTTAGCGATGGCAACAGCGTACACACCGCCGCCTTCGAAGCCGATGTGGAGCACGCCCGCGGCAGCTTTCATATCCAACTGGGTGCCGAAGCAGAGTGGATGCAGAGTGAATTTGGACTCTATGGCCTCCGCTTCTCCAGACCAACCTCCACTGACATTCCAAACTTTGTAAGCATATCCTTCGGAGCCAGTGATGCGCCCCAACGAGTAGCTCACCGCAACGAATCGGTGCAGGCGACGGTGTTTGCCAGCACCACCTGGTCGCCCACTTCAACACTCGACCTAACAGGAGGCACGCGGCTTACGTATCGCCCACAATCTGGCACCGTGTACGCCGAGCCCCGCCTGACGCTCCACCTTGCCCCACCCGAACGCCCCTGGTCGATGCAAACGGCGCTGGCCCTGCATCGCCAATTTACGTATCAGACCGATGCCAGCGTGCTGAACACCGGTGCCCTGCAATCGTCCACCCGCATCTGGTTGCCATTGGATGCCACCGTGCGTCCCCCAAAAACGGCGCACCTCACGCAAGAGTGGGTCATGCGTCCGAACGACCGATGGACGGTTCGAGTCGAGGGATACGGAGCGCTTCAGATGCATGACCTTGCGGTGCGCTACGCAACACCCGGTGATGAATCTACGGCTGAGCGGGTGAGCCAGCAACACGACTTTCTGGCTCCAGCGCAGGGTTATCGCTATGGGGGTACCGTGGCCGCCGAATGGCGCAGCAGCCAGTTGCAGACGCAACTTCGATACACGCATGCCCAGGCCATGACACAGAGCAACGTCCGCTTCGATGGGCGCTGGACCTCGGCCCCCGATCGCGAGCCCCATCGTGTGGAGGCCGGCCTCGACTGGCACCTCAACACACACCTTACCGCCAGCCTGCGCGGACACGGCGTGTGGGGACGCACCTGGGGGTTTCGGCAGGCCTACTACGACTACTTCGGCGCCTCCGCTGATGCCCCTACCCAGGGCGCATTTGACCTAAGTCAGCCGGATGCGCATCGTCTTCCTCCGCTCTACCAGCTTGACCTCAGCATCGCATACACGCGCTCCGTACGCAATGCCATGCTGCAGGCCCGCATTGATCTGCACAACGCGACCGGGCGTGCCAACGTGGCCGAATGGCGACTCATCCAGGACGAAAACGACAACTGGATCCGCGACCCCTACCATCTACCCGGCCGCTTTCCGTCGATCGCCCTGCAAGTGCGGCT
>CAZZCI010000240.1:0-4419 GCA_964653015.1 uncultured Rhodothermales bacterium | reverse complement strand
GTCGCCCCGTCATCGGACTGATGGAGGTGGGCCTGTTGTACCAAACAGTTCTAGTTTTCTGTCACACCTGAAAGTTAGGGAGCGGAGACCGTGCCAACCTCTGGGCCCCCCCCACAAAAAACCCTGTCATGGTGAGCAAGCGAAGGCCCCCAGGGCCGGAGCGCGTCGAACCATCTTCGCGGCGCTCAGCAGGGGCTACCGAATCAACGGCCCTGCCCCCACAACAAGAACCCACCTGGGCGTCTGCTCGGGGGAATGGATCCTGAATCAAGTTCAGGATGACGTATCGAGGGGCGGTGCCGAAGACGAAGGCCCTCTTTCAACTCCAACGCCCCCCCCCTCGAATGTCATCCAGATCCTAAATCGAGTTCAGGACAGGCAAGCGATGACCAACGATTATCACCATCTCAGGTTGTGTGCATAGACTAGCCCAAAAAACCTGGGAGGAATTTAGATTCGAAACCCCAAGTTGGCCCCTGATCTTACTTAGTCAGAGACAAACACTTCGACCCGTGAAATCCGGCAGTTCTCCTTGAGATTACATCCACCTCCCCCTACCGTCACCAACATTTCGAGAGGCTGTTCAGACTCGTTCAACACGCGGGTCGGGTGCATTGCGCCTGCCTGAAGGAGGCGGGGCAGTGGAGTCAGACGCGCATGATGACGGTCTACAAGCTCGATCCCTTCGTTGTAGCGAACGATGTACGTTCCCTCATCGAGTTGCCACCACCCATAGCTATCCTCCGGATCGGCCAGCGTGGGGGAGATACGCTCGCGTGGAGCCGGGGCAAACTCGCTGCCTCCAAAATCCAGTTGGCCAGGTCCTGTTAGTCGAAACACCTGATCCACAGTTAGGTCTGCCCCCTGCACAGCCTGCTGAGTATCCCAATGCACAAGTCCATTTAGAAAGCGGGAGACATCGGTCACGCGTTCCATAGTTAAGACGCTGTTTGTTTAGAAGCTGATGCAAGGGTTGTACACCGTCCCTGGCGCTGTGTTGACCCGAGCAACGAGGGCTATCTCGTTACATCGAGCGCCCATGCGTGGGCAGATGCATCATTCATCGGCATCAGTAGCAGGATCTGTTGGGGCGGCTTCTTGGGTCCACGGCATAGGTTGGTCGTTCAGAAAGGCTTCGATACCGGCCTGGCAGTCGTTCGTAGAGCGAGCTAACGCATTCATGTGTACGGCATAGTCCAACGCCTCGTGGTAGCCCATACCGGGCACCTCGGCCAGCATTTGTTTGGTAAGCGCCACCGCTGATGCACTTGTAGAGCGACGGATAGAATTGGCCAGTGTGTGAACTGCATCGTCGAGTTCATCAGCGGGCACGCTCTGATGGATCAGTCCGAGTTCGGCGGCTTCCGTAGCAGGTAGCAGACGGCCTTGCAGCATCAGATCGCGCAGGACCGTCTCGCCCAATCGACGGCGCACGTACACCATAACAATGGCCGGTACAAATCCAATGCGAACCTCTGTGAATCCGAGCTTGGCTGGCTCCACTGCAATCGCAAAGTCGCAGACCGCAGCCAACCCGGTGCCGCCAGCAATAGCATGGCCATTGACCTTTGCAATAACGGGCTTCGGGTGCGTGTAAATCGCGTCGAACAGGGCTGCCAGGTGCTTCGAATCCGACCGGTTTTGCATCGGCCCGGCCGTGCGCATCGTACGAAGTGCCGCCAGATCAGCCCCCGATGAGAATGCAGATCCGGCCCCGGTAAGCACAACAATCCGGCTCTCGGTATCCTCTGCATCATTCGCCAAAGCCTCCCGCAGCGCACTAACAAGCTCTGCATTCAACGCATTCCGTTTCTCAGGACGATTCATAGTGAGGGTGCGAATCCCTTGATTAAGCGCGGTTTGGACGAGCGACATAACACTGGAAAAGCAGTTGGGCAATAACGATCGGATGGCCTACAACATACGAATTGAAGGCACCGGTACCAAACCGAACAGACGCTTTTGCGCAATGTCCAAATCTCACACACAGGGTGCGCCAAAAGCGTAATAGGCTTACGAAGAAAACGCAACGCGATGTGCGGTATCGACGCATTCTGTTGCACACGTTCAACGGTATACTTTCGGCGTATTCGGGGGTCCGCAATGTACCCTCCTGTTTTCCCCCCAAACGATGCTGGTACCGTTATGACGATGCGATCTATATTACAATCTCCCCTGTTTGGCGGCGTACTCGTCGCCGTTCTGCTTACCTGTATGCCCTTGTTGGCAGATGCGCAGGTTATTCGCGCACCCAACACCTGGTACGGCCGAGCCGGCCTCGGCGCTTCTGTAAGTGAAACCGACATCTCAACGTATGCGGTGGAACCCTGGAGCCTAAACGCCGAAGTCGGCTACCAGTGGTCGAACCGATTCGGCAGCGGCATTGGCGTGGTGCATGCGAACTATCCGAAAGTCTGGGTCGAGCCGCTTCGACTTACAACGGTGCAGGCCGGCACTCGCATGCTTATGTACCCAAAGGCCGACCTAACACCCTACTTCAACATGGGGGCGCACGCCACATTTGGCGGTGTAAACTTTGGAGGTGGGCCGTATTTCGGGCTCGGACTCGATTACGTGGTCTCGCAGCGCATGTCGGTGTTTGTGGATGCCACTGCGTATGCTACGTTCCCAGACGATGGCATTGACGGGATGCGCGATGGGCGAGCTGCCTTTGATGGCCTCGGTTTCTGGGGCATGGGCGTGCGTGCCACCTTGCGCCCGGCTCCTACACCGATTGATCTGGGCCCCGTAGAGGCTCCTGCTACCACATTCCGGAGTAATGAAACGGTCTTTAGCATCACCCCCACAAACGAGGCTACCAAGCCGATCAAGTACACCTGGCACATGGGTGATGGCACCACTTACACCGGCAAACAAACTGTTTCGCATACCTATCGGATTGAAGGCGATTATTCCGTTCGTGTAGATGCGCAAAACGACGCCGGCACCACCACAAAGCGGCACACCATCACCGTCAACGAGCCGGAAACCCCCGCCCGGGTGCTTGCCCTGCATGCCGACACGCTGCAAGTATCCACCTATGAAATGGTCCGGCTCTACGGTGCCTACGAAGGCACCTCTCCGCTTGACGTGACGTGGGACTTTGGCGATGGCCAGCAACCTGCTCTGGAGCGGGGTATCCATGCGTACGATGCCGACCGGTTTATTGGCGCCTCCAATGTCCAAACAACGCAAGGGTACGTATTTAACACGCCGGGGACCTACACGGTTACCCTCAATGCGTCAAACGCGTTTGGAAGCGATGCGAAAACGGTCACCATCGAGGTGAATGAGGGGCGGCTTATGCGCGCCTCGCTACCGGGTGACCCGTGTGACTCGTGGAGCCTACCTGACCGGCTCTTCTTTGCCTTCGATAGCGCACACCTTGCCCCTCGCACCCAGCAGGTGCTCACCGATCAACTGCCCACGCTTCGGTCTTGCCCCGACCACATGATTCGTCTCGATGGCTTTGCCGACTTCGTCGGACCGGATGCATACAACGAGTCGCTGTCGTTGCGGCGGGCTGAGGCGATCAAGCAGTTCTTTGTGGCCCAGGGAATTGACTCGGCTCGCTTCCTGATCCAAGGCCATGGCCGCATTACCGATGCGTGTCCGCCCTCAGAACGCGATGCAGGCTGCCAGCGCGATCGCCGCGTCGAATCGACCTTGCTGCTTCGTGAACCGCAGATGGCTACAGCACGCACGGAGCCGGTATCGGTTGTCCAATCGGTCCGTGACGACGATGCCCCCGACGCAGCGGCGTCTCCCACAGGCGCTTGGACGGTTGTTGTAGCCTCCGAGGAGAACGAGGCGGATGCGAAAAAGGCGCAGGCCCATTATGCCGAGGCCCTGCCCGATGTCACGTTGCATCTCCTCAACGACTCGACGGAGCGCACACAGAACCGCTACCGCGTCGGTGTGGGCACCTTCACATCGGTGGACGATGCCCGAACGATGCTGACTACGCTAAGCGATCGGGTTCCTCAAGACGCCTGGCTGCTGCGCCTGCCTTAAAAGAAAAAGCAAGTTTAGCCGGGGACGCAAGCGGTCCCCGGCTATGGGTTTCCTCACATCGCAACGTCACTTAGCCCGGAATCAGGAGCGGAGATATCCCGGGCGGTCAGTAAAGCTTACTAAATAAGTCATGCTGAACGCAGTGAAGCATCTCAGCGCCCTGCGGTCGAGGTGCTCTGCTGCCCAGTGTCCACGAGGTGCACCCTGCACGCACCGGATATGGCGAGTCCGTAGGCATATCGATGAGATCCTTCCGCCTGTGGGCGTCAGGATGACCTGCAGCACAATATGATCGCGTCTCTCGTGGCGATGCAGATCTCGTGGCGATGCAGATCTCGTGGCGATGCAGATCTCGTGGCGATGCAGATCTCGTGGCGATGCAGAACATGGTACCGTGTTTAGCCG
>CAZZCI010000239.1:0-4445 GCA_964653015.1 uncultured Rhodothermales bacterium | reverse complement strand
GTGGTGGTGCTGGGCGGAGGCGACACCGCCAGCGACTGCATCGGAACGGCCCACCGTCAGGGCGCGGCCTCCATCACCAACATCACCCACGGACCGCAACCGCCCACAGAGCGCCCAAAAGAAAACCCGTGGCCGTTCGACCCCGGCACGCTCACCGTTAGCATCTCGCACGAGGAGGGCGTAGAGCGCGTCTGGAATACGGATGTCATCGCGTTTGAGGGCACCGATCAGGTCGAACAGATTCGTTGCGCCGATGTGCGCTGGCACCACGACAACGGGCAGCGCCGCAAAGAGCAGATTGCCGGTACCAAGCGCACGCGCCCGGCGGATCTGGTACTGCTTGCCATCGGCTACGAGGGGCCCGAGCGCGCGGCCCTGCTCGATCCGCTTGATGTGGCGCTCGACGACCGGGGCCGCGTTGCTACCGATGCCGACTACACGACCGATACGCCCGGTATCTTCTCGGCGGGCGACGCCACGCGGGGCGCCTCGCTCGTGGTCTGGGCCATCGCCGATGGGCGCGAATGTGCTCGCACCGTCGACTGCTACCTCACCGGCAGCACGTCCCTGCCCACGCGCGGCCCCGGCGACCTGCAGTGACCCACGTCCAGCGTGCCATCAATCGTCAAAGAGCGACCCGGAAGACGCCGGCTGGTCGCGTTCGAAATGCTCATACGCACGCTCCAGCGCCACGCGTCCACGGGGCGTGCGCTCCATGAAGCCCTCCTGGATCAGATACGGCTCGTATACCTCTTCGATCGTGCCGGACTCTTCACCCACCGACACCGACAAGTTTTTGAGTCCGGTTGGTCCTCCATTGAAGTTATCGATGAGCGTAAGCAAAATACGGGAGTCCATGTCGTCAAGCCCGGCCTCGTCCACGTCGAGGGCATTGAGCGCGTGGTCGGCTATGGACTGCGTGATCTCCCCATCGCCATCTACCTCTGCAAAGTCGCGCGTGCGGCGCAGCAAGCGGTTGGATACGCGCGGCGTACCGCGGCTTCGGCGGGCAATTTCGTGAGCGCCGTCTGGAGTGATTGGCACATCCAGAATGCGTGCCGATCGTTCGGTGATCGACTGAAGCAGATCTGCTGTGTAGTAGTCATACCGAAAGTCAATGCCAAAGCGGGCGCGTAGCGGAGCCGTAAGAAGCCCCTTGCGCGTGGTCGCCCCAACGAGTGTAAACGGCGGCAGAGAGATTTGCACCGTCCGCGCGTTCGGCCCCGAATCGATGACGATGTCGATGCGATAATCCTCCATCGCCGAGTACAGGTACTCCTCTACAACGGAACTGAGCCGATGAATCTCGTCGATGAAGAGCACATCGCCCTCCTCCAAGTTGGTAAGGATGCCCGCCACATCCGCCGGTTTTTCGAGTACGGGTCCGCTTGTTGTGCGGATGCGGGCGCCCATTTCGTTGGCAATGATGTGGGCCAGCGTTGTTTTGCCCAGCCCAGGCGGCCCTGAAAGCAGCACATGGTCCAGGGTTTCCCCACGCTGCAGTGCCGCTGTCATGAACACCTGCAGGTTTTTCTTGATCTTTTCCTGGCCGATAAAGTCGTCGAGGCGCTGCGGACGCAGCATCGCTTCCAGATCAGACTCGGAAGCATTGGTGTCAGGACGCAACGCGGAGGAGCGCGAATCGGTCATGAAGAACGGGGCGTACAAGGAAAGGAAAACTGTGAACCGGAGGCACCGGCATATGGGGTGCTTCAAGCCGATGCAGTGGGCCATGGTTTCTACTGGAAGGAGCGACCCGTGTTAAGCAATGCGGAGAGAAAGCACGGCAGTGGGCGCGCGTTCTCTACTTCACAAATCGATTCTTGCGGGGCGTGTGTTTCCGTTTGTACCAGCGTAGCGCAGCAATACCGCCAAACACGATGGCCAGCCCAACGAGAATACCGATCAGTATACGCTGCAGGATAGAGAGCAGTGTGCGTCCCCATCCAACCTGTTCCTCGAACGCGGGAGCTAATGTTGCGGCAGCGCTATCGGGCAGTGCGGTAAGGGTGTGCGGACTGGTTTCGATAGTCACAAATGTTTGCTGTCCATCGGATTGACTTGTCAGGATGCGTGGCGGATCGTCGTTGCCCGGCGGCTGCGCGGCCACAAACGCGTGAGCCTGCGCATACCAACTACGAAGGGCTCGATCTATCGTGCGCCCGTCGGCATTGAGTGTCGTTTTTAGATCGGGCGGATACTCGGCCAGTGCCGATAGGTCAATGGCATCATCGGGATTCTCATGGTACCACAGGCGTACTGCGGTACCTTCAGGCAGGGATTCATCTTCGTCGCGCAGGGTGATCTGGGCCGTGGTGGCCACCCGCTCGGCGTCGGCCAACGCTTCGCGGAGAAGAGCTTGCTCACCGGGACGTACGCGCTCTACGGTTATGGACCCCGACACCACCAGGTCAAACCCGGGGCCATCGGATACGCGGCTTCCTCCCACGCGGCTGTGGTAAAGCGTGGAGTCGGGTGTTTGTGCGATAACGTATGCCAGTGTTTGGCTGGTCGGGCCGCCGGGCAGACGCAGCGTACGGGTGGTACCTTCACTGTCGAGATATCCGAAACGCGCTTCAGGGGATGTGAACGCCTGTTCGAGGAGGGCATCGGCCCGTTGTTGGGGCGCTGGCATGCGCATATCCATAAGGGACTGCGCCCGGGATCCCTCTTCCACAATGACGGCGACCACTGTGCTGTCAGGAAGCGGTGCGCCATCGGTATCTTGCAGCGTGAGCGCAACGGATGGTTGGGCGTGCACGGGCTCAAGACCTATACAGGCCAGTATCGCCACAAGCGCAAATACCCCAATGCGCAGCTGCAATGTCTGTTGTTCAGAAGAAAGCATAAAAGAGGGGATCATGGAGCCAGATACAGCCTTCAATGAAGAGATGGAGGCCGCCGCTTCGCAGCAACGTGCAATTGGAATGCAGCTATTGCAGGGACGCGTAGTCAGCGCCAAGCACCAGCGTCATATCAAGATGGGCCGCATCAGCGGGCGGTCCGGGAAGCACGCGGCGTCGATCCAGTCCGATTTCGTCGGCCACCTGTTCGGCCAAATCAAAGGCATTACGATGGACATACAGCCGCGTTTCGGTGGCCTGCCCTGCGGGCAAATTGTCGGTATTGGGCACTTGTACGCCGAACGCTTCGAGACGCTCCTGAAACCGCGAGGCGAGTCCGCCCACGCCGACTCCGTTCAACACCTGCATGCGCACGTCGCTGAGCGACTCAACGGGCGCGTGGTGTGGGTAGAGCGCCGGAGCCATGGCTCCAGGTTCGGGGGCAGGCGCTGATATCGCCTCCGGATCGAACTCGGCAAGCTCATCAGGAACCGTTACATCGGTGGTTTGCCATTGCACAACGAGCAGCACAATGATAAAGACGAGCCCGGTTAGCATGCTAACGGTGGCCGCGTTCCACACGCTGCCTCCGCTGCGACGGCGCGTGCGTCCGTTGGCGTTTTGCATGGCATTCAGCTCGTCCATCACATCTTGCAGGCTCGTGTTGATGGACCGCACCGATTCGTGCAGGGCCGCTACGGATTGGGCGACGCTCGCGTTGATGTCGGACGGAGCTTCGGTTTGCTCGGCCAGCCGCTGCTGAGCTTGGGCCAACTCCTGCGACGATTGGGCAAGCGCAGACCCACTTTCAGCCACCTCGTTCAACGTGTCGTTGAGGGCCTCAAAGTGTTTGAGTTGCTTCTGCAGCGTAATCAGCGTTTCGGCTGCCTCTGCAAAATCAAACTGATCCGGTGGAACGCTCGGTGGAGGCTCGGGAGAGTCGTTGGAGGAAGGCATGGTTGGCATCCGCGATGTGATGTAAAAGGTGGGCGGTGGCGGCCTCAATGGCTTCTGGGCGGGCGGTGGAGGATTTTAGTACTCGGAGCCAATGCCGAACAGGCTTCGATACAGAGGCAGACGCGGCAGGATCCGTCTCCAGCGCCTCTAACTCTAGAGTGGGAGGCACAGTGTCGTACACCTCAACCAGCCACCGAAGCAACTTATTGAGTGCATCTAGCACCTCGTCGGTTGGGCCCGAGGGAGACGGTTCGGCAATGGTATCTACACGCCCGGCCTGACGAATGCGGTGCATCCACATTTTTACCGGAGCCGGGTGCGAGCGTAGCCACGCGCCAAGTTGTTCGTTGGTGAGGCGCTCATGCAGCGGCTCGGCCTGCACCGTTCCCCACTCGGTTTGCTCTATAACATCTAGCACCAGTTCAAGGGCTCGGTACGCCCGCCAGCGTCGCGTATCGACGTTGGGTGCCGATGCAGCAGCCTGCGCTTCTTCACGAAGCGGGGTCCACCGGTCGGGAATGAAACTAAAGTCGTACGATGCGGCCATGCCAAAGAAGTCCGATAAAACAGATGATCGCCCTCTTGCAACGTAAGTCGCGCCCCCCTACGATGTCAATATGTGCCGGGAAGCGCTCTTTTTGTGCC
>CAZZCI010000238.1:2962-4450 GCA_964653015.1 uncultured Rhodothermales bacterium | reverse complement strand
CTCGTAGCGACCGGTGCCAAGAAAGGAAAGCGCAACGCGTTGGGGCATGGGGGAAGTAGGTTGGGGAGTGAAAAAAGCAATAGACAGACGCGGGGGTATTGCGCACGCCTTCAACAATTAGGAGGCTCCCGAGGTAATGCGATCTATGACCTGCTCGACCAAGTCTTGCGCATTAGAAACCAGCCCCTTTCCTCCTCCCGGATCGGTGTTCATGCCTGCGTGATTGATATCGTTTCGAAGTTCGCCAATACCGCTCCAAAGGTCGCCAAGTGCCTTCGCATCGCCGGTACGTTTCGTATCTTTGGACAGATCTACAAGCGCCTTCTCTGCCTGCCCTCGTCCGCTTTCATCCCAATCATCACGATTGGCAGGAGCAGGATCGAGGCCCATCGCGACGGCCTGATGCGAAACGAGCGCTTCACGAGCCAGCGTGACCGCTTGCTGGACCTGATTCGTGTCCAGAAAGAAGCGCATCATCTCTGCCTGGGCAGCAAACCCCTGTGCGTCGTACAGATTGGTTGTATGCATGGGATGTACACGTGCTTTGACACGCTCCAGCAGCGCTTCCAGAGGACGCAGGCGAGGGTGTTCCTCAATCTCGTCTTGGATGTCATCAAGCGTGTCTACCAACGCGTCAACGCGGTCTATGGTGACCTCCTCAACTCGGACTACCGAGAGCGCGTCGGTGAACGCCTTGAGCTGCTTGCCTGCTGCCTTAATGTATTGGGGTGGGTTAGCATCGCCACGTTTGTGGGCGTTATTTTGTGCTTCCACCATCATAGACGCGAGCACATCCGCATTGCCATCACGAACAAATTGCCGGGCGGCCACGCTCCACTCGATCATATCGAGGAAGGGCGTGAGGTCGAGAATGGGGCTCGGGCCGTTCTTCTCAAACCGTCCGTACACAATGCGCTCAATGGTGACATCGCGAGCGGCTTGCAGGTAGACTGCAATGGCCAACGCAATGACCGGTTGTGAGCGGAATCCGTGTGTAATGTCAATGGTCAGATGGGCTTCAGGCGGTACGGCATCGGCAATGGTCTCGAAGATCGTCCACCATTCCTCTTCGTTCTGCCCATCCGGGATGTCGAGACGTTCATATGGTAGACGCGCCTGCAACAGATCTTCCTGCTTTTCGCGCGCCGCTGGAGTCATGGCCACCAGCACCCGATCGGGCTCAAAGAAGTGGTGCGTGGCCTCCTGGATGAACGGGGTTTCAAAGAGTTCATCCTTCCAGGCATACGTGGTCGGTTCGTAGTCGTGCAGACCGATAAAAGAGAAGGTTATGTGGTTAGGCATTGGAGATGAGCACATTGGTGACAGAGAATAGCGTGTTGGCGCAATATTGAGCATCCATCACCCAAAGGCGCCCTTATCGTATTCATAGCGAACGTCCTCAGGGGCCGGGTACCGAAGGATACGCATGAGGTCTTTCACGGACGCGGTGGGATTCCCAAAAAGAAGCTGCTGGCGTTGGTTTACCCA
>CAZZCI010000238.1:0-2862 GCA_964653015.1 uncultured Rhodothermales bacterium | reverse complement strand
ACAAAGTCGTAAGGCTCGCGGATGCGTTCGTCGGTGTCAGACATAGAGCAATAGGGATCGAGATGAAACAAACTGGAGAACAGCGGGCAAGGCTGCTGCTACGGTCGCCCGGCGCCTTATTGGGCAAGGGAGGTGAGCGTTGTGTCGTCTTCATCGGCGGCGGCATACTGTAATCCTGTGAACCGTTGAAACCGAACTGCTTCT
Organism: uncultured Rhodothermales bacterium; assembly: GCA_964653015.1. Classification (GTDB taxonomy): domain Bacteria; phylum Bacteroidota; class Rhodothermia; order Rhodothermales; family Salinibacteraceae; genus Longimonas. The sequence goes on along the minus strand of CAZZCI010000238.1, from coordinate 2,658 downwards.
GTGTCGGGGTCGGTATACGTAGTGACGGTAAGCTGGCGTCGCACCATTTGGTCGGTATGCTCGGTGCCGTGATCAGCGGGGTGTTGCTTGGTCTCGGCCGTCATCAGGTGGGGGATGCGAAGCTCCAGCCAGAACGATTCGCCGGCGTTGCGGCGGCCCCAGAGTACCATATTGCGTGTACTTACGCGAGCCTCGTCGAGCGCTTCTTCGGTATCGGGATCGCCCCAGGCATCAAGGCCCGGCACAGGGCCTGCCGCGACGAAACGCACCTGTGCCCCCAGTCGACGGAGGCGCAGGTTCCAGTCTGCGGTAAAAACATCCGCGCGGAGCCAGTCGGCATCGGGACGGGCGCCATGTCGTGCAAGCGCCACTGTATCGTGGGCCTCCCCAAGAAACAGCGCCTCGTCGGGAAGCGCATCGTGGAAAAGTGAATCCGAGAGGAGGCGTGTCCAACTGCGTATGGTCATGGCGTCGAAGCGTGATTTGGAGTGGCTGAGGAGACGACGGGGCGTAGCCGGTGTTAGCGCCGATCAGGCAGTGCCGGAGTAACATTGAGGTAGCGATTCCACGCCGGAGCTGCCGCTGCCAGGAACGCCTGCTGCTCATCAGGATCGGTCAGCTTCGACTGCGCGCGTAGCGATCCGGGAGGCCGCGTGGGCTGCAGGAAGTCAGGACTATCCACGTAATCCCGCTCTACAAGTCCATAGACCGACCGCTCCTCGTCCGATAGAAATGCACCCAGCCCCAGGATTTTGTCGTCCATTCCGTCGGGCTCGCCGATGTAGTCGAGCGTGATAGCATCGAGGTGGCCCTGCACACGTCCGAGACCGCGGGACGTACCCATCCCAATGCGCAAATTGCCGTCAAGCAGATCGCGCACCACGTAGGCGATCCAACCGAGTTGCCAGGACTCGAAGTTAGTGATGTCGAATCGCGTTTCGAATACCACGCCAGCGGGCATCACCTCCAGGTCAAACTTTGCGCCCCCAGCCACGCCCCCGCTGATGCGGTCGATGCCGATGCCATCACGCAGCTCAGGTTCTACATCGGCATGCTCCTCGGTGAGGTAGGCGTCGCCGATGTGGAAGCGCCCCTTCCAGTGCAGACTTCCAAACAAACGGCAGGCCGGGCATGACCCGGCATAGTCCGATGGATCTTGGGTGCTCTCAAAGGCCCAACTGCATCCCTTCACGTCAGCGCGCTCAAACACGCCGCATACGCTTTCTGATTTCAGCGTACGGGCTACTCGCTCAGCGTGGCTGCGAAGCACACCCTTCAGGCTACTACCGGGCAAAAAAGGCTGTGCTTTGCCCCCGCGCCGCGTTCGCACAAATACCATATCGGGACCGCTAACAACAGCGTCTCCGCTTTTGACAAGCAGTGGTTCTTTTGTTTCGATGCGCACGTCGAAGGTGCACTGGTTGACGAGTTTCTTAAGCATGGGTCGAAAGGGACTATCAGGAGCGGATAGAGTAGGCAGGTAGAGGCTTAGGCCGAAGTGTCAGAGCCGGTTAGCAGTTCTTCAATGCACTGGTCGAGAAAGGCCTCCGGGTCGTCCAGTTGATTGGCCTCCTCATTGGCACGTTGAAGCAGGTAAGCAGACAGTTGCTCGGTATTATTGAAGGCAGTGTCTTCGACAGCGACAGACTCAAGGGTGCAGTGGCCCATACCGCGCGTGGTCTTGCCTCCCACGGCGAGGTAGCCACGTTGCATCTCACGAATGGCCACAGCTATTAGGCCGAGTTCTACCGTGTCGGGGCTGTCAACAGAGAGTTGAAAGTCAAAAACGGTGTCGGAAGGAATGACCTCGTAGTCGAATTTTACTTTGTCCACGGCACGTCCCCGATCGCGGTCGATGCCGACGCCATCACGGATCTCGACGCCGCCGCCATAGGTGGCTTCGTCAACCTCCAGGTCGGGTACGCGGATCTTGCCAGCCAAAATGGGACTTCCAAACAGCGTACACGTTGGGCAGAGCGACGCAAAGTCCGCTTCGGTAGCCGAGGTCGAGTCTTTTCCATCGTCAACCCAGCCAGGCGTAGGGCAGTCGGGGGCCGTTGGTGTCCAGTCGACCCGTGTGTCACCGTTCTTGTCGGTTTCGGGGGCATATAGCAAGCAACTCGTTGCACCGTGATCAGCCAACGTCTCGTTCTGTGACATGCGTTCGAGGTGGCTTCGCAGCACGCCCTTCATGCTGCTACCGGGGATGTACGGGCGGCCATCGGCATGACGCACCACACCGGCATCAGTCATTGACGTGGTGCCGACGCCGCCGCCAACGTGCAGTGCGCTGGTCATACGTAAACGTCCGGTAATGCGAACACGACGCGACATGTGCAGGGGCCATTCGTGGCGAGGAGCAGTCATAGGAGAACAGGAAACTGGTAAGGAGGCAACGAAACGAAAAGGAAAGCGCGGCGCAGTTAGCTACGACTTGCTGGCACGCAAGTGACAGTGTGCAATTAGGTGACCAAAGTAGGCACGAACAATGCGCATGAGCTCGGGCTCTGATAGGTCGTGAGGTGTGGCTGTGAGCTGCTCGATCGCCTGTTCAGCGTCTGGGACGTACGTGTCTTTGATGTGGCTAAGCCGATCAGCAAGAGCCCGCCAGAATGCAGCTTTGTCTTCTTGGTTTGCCTTTTCACGACGCTCGGCACG
>CAZZCI010000237.1:2128-4457 GCA_964653015.1 uncultured Rhodothermales bacterium | reverse complement strand
ATCCTGCAATCCAAAGATGACAAGCACCCGAGCCTCCACCTCAATTTCCCCCGGTGCATACGCCTCTGGGTCGGCAGCCGCCTGCTCATCCATCATCATGCGGGCTCCCACTTCCTGACGCGCAGTTCGCGGAAACGAGAAGTGCTCTTCCCGAATTTGCTGTACAGCCGCCACCGATTCGCCCAGGGCCTCGGCCAACCGATCGGCCTTTGCGCGAGCATTCGAAGCGGCAGCAGCAAGCGCTTCGTTGCGCACCGGCTCCCGGTCGGAGAGTCCGTATTGCACCGATTGGAGCCGGTTCGCCCCCGCTTGCATCACGCGAACCACCAGGTCGGGCACCTGATCGATATCGTGCACCTCTACCTGCACGGCACGCATCGCTTCATACCCCCGCTCCACCTGACGCCGTTGCTCTTGGTCATAGACGCGATGCGGACGCACTTGCAACTGCTCCATTCGAATCTGCTCTTCCGGAATCGTCATATCGCGCACCGCCCGTAGGGCACTGCTCGACGCATCACTGTTCTCGGCGCGGGCCTCCTCGGGCGTGTCGGCTCGGGTTACAACGGCAAAGCGAATGGTGGCCTGATCAGGCGCAGCGCGAACCGTTGCCTCTCCCGAGACCTCAACCGTCCGATCAACGGTCGATTGGGCAGCGAGCGGCGCAACAGTTATCAGGCAGAGAACAAGACCAAGCCATAAAAAACGAGTCATCGAGTCAGGAGGCTAAATGAAGAGGACGCGCATCGCATGTTTGGGTTCTCCTCACTCGCTCAACGCGTGTTCTGTTTCCCGTCTTCGTATTTACGTGGACATATGGGCATCCCGTGTCGATACTCAGCGGCAGTAGATCTCTCGGGATCCTGCAGCAGAGTATTGTTCTTGGCGGCACCCTCCCTCCTACTGCTGTGACACAGTACTACCGACTTCATACAAAAGTGCCCCAACCATCGCATTAGGCGAGGTTGGGGCACAGCAGGTACATCAGAGCATACCGTGGAGGTTACTCAACAACGACCATCGTTCCCACCATAGCCGGGTAGTGTCCGGGGTAGGTGCAGATGTACGTGTATTCGCCTGGCTCATCAGGAGCGGTGAAGGTTACTTCCGTCACCTCTCCCGGTCCGGCTTGAGCTGTGGATGCCAGAACAGCATCGTCGTCTGGAATGTAGTCGGCATCTTCACCGGCATCTAGAGCTGCGTTAGCCACCCGGCTTACCACATCATCATCGTTGGTATTAACAACCAATACGTTGTGCACCATCGCGGGACTCGTGGCAATGTTATCCATTGTGATGGTTACCGATTGCCCGGCACGGACGGTGAACTCCGTTTGCTCAAACTGCATTTGATCACCAACGGGCTGAATGGTCACTTCAGCTTCATCCTGCTGGCTGAAGTCCATTGGGTCGGTGTCATCGGCAGCATCATCGCCATTACCGCCGCATGCCGCGAGGGCCACAGCAAGCACAGCAACGAAGAGGTACGAAGAAATACGTTTCAACATATCTAAGGTAGGGATTTCGAGAAGGTAAGGGTGATTGAAGGCAGTCTATGCCCGTGGTTAACCGCACAAAGCGCCAGCATGCTAGCATAAACCGGCGTGTTTATGGGGTTTCAGTTGGTTTTAGATATTTGGCCACATTTATGTGTGGGCTGTGCAAAGATGAAAGCACGATGTAGAGGCCGCACCCATGAGCTAAGATAGCGTCTAATCCTACAACAGGATATGGCATTACCCTGTTTTATAGAATGCACTGGGAGGGCTGTAGTTGTCGGTCATTATCTGAAATCGCTTAACATTCCCACATCCTCAAACTAAGAGCCCGTTTTCATTTCATACGTTGAACCAAGGTACGTCTGCTCTAACGAGCTTCACTATTGGTCTGTCACACCTGATCTGGTATCTGTCTGCACCCGTGTCAGGACGCCGCACCTGCTAAACGAAGTTGCTCCACTCAAGGGGCCACCATATAAACGACGCATGGTGCAACCCTACCATAGACCTGCCAATCATAGACCTGTGACACAGCGCTACTGAAATGATGCGCTACTGGGATGATCCAGCGTCTCGACTACTCCTTCGCTCGCTCTTGCGAAGAGAAGATCTGTATGAACTGTAGCTGCCCCGGATGGACTCGAACCATCAACCCTCTGGACCAGAACCAGATGCTCTGCCAATTGAGCCACGGGGCAGTATATTACGTAACGCACAGCGGTCTAGTTGTAAATTGCCCGACTGCGTTCACCACATAAGCCTATCCTGTACCCGCCGTTCCCTCAACATCACCTCTCTGCTTAGGTTGACCTATGTTTCATGATTAGCGGC
>CAZZCI010000237.1:0-2028 GCA_964653015.1 uncultured Rhodothermales bacterium | reverse complement strand
GGCCAAGCGGAACCCAACAAGAAGATGCGACTGCTAACTGGTGTCAATGACTGTTTGATTAAGTGCTTGTGTCGCTCATGCTTGTACGCGATATTATGAACCATCCGGTCACCACCGTGGCCCCTAGTGCATCGCTCGGCGATGCTTTTGCGCTTATGCACGAGCACAACGTGCGCCATTTGCCCGTTATGGACAACCATGGTCGTGTGGTGGGAATCATCACCGACCGCGACATCCGTTATGCAACTAGTGAGCTGACCGACGTTCCCCTGCCTCGCAAGGCCGAGGTGAGCAAGGCTATGTCGGCCCCCGCCATTACGGCAAGTCCGCTCGATCCGGTTGAAGACGCCGCCCAGCGCCTGCGTACCGAACGCATTGGAGCTCTACCTATCGTCGAAGGGGCCGACCTTGTGGGCATAATTACGGGCACCGACCTGCTCGATGCCGTCGTGCGCCTTACAGGTGTTGAGAAACCCGGCAGTCGCCTGGCTGTCGCTCTCCCCGACAAACCCGGCCAACTGGCTCGCCTCACCGCCCGTGTAGCTGATGCCGGACTCGACATCCGTTCGGTGTTGAGCTATTACACGCCTTCCAGTGATGCCACCGACACGCCCGAAGATCCCGATGACGCGTCGTACCTCCATGTCATCCTACGTGTAGACACCATCCATATTCGCCCGCTGGCGCAGGAGTTGCGCGACGAAGGCTTTAACGTACTTTGGCCTCTTCCTAAACCAACTGCTCAGTAACTCCTTCATATCCCTCATCGCTATGTCGTGTCCGCTTCTATTCGACGAATCGTATCTATCGTACTTCTTCGGTCCCGAGCACCCGTTTAGTCCCGACCGGCAGCGCATGCTCTGTAGCTTGCTGGAGGCGCTTCCAATCGAGGTGTCCTTCACGGCTCCTCCTGCTGCATCGCGTGCCGATATCTGCACTGTGCACGACAACGCATTTGTGGAGGCAGTCGAGCGCTGCTCCACGGGTGATCTGCCCGCCAACGTGCGCGACTTCGGGCTCAATACGTCCGATGTGCCTACGTTCGACGATATGGATGCAGCAGCGCGTGCCCTTTGTGGAGGCACGCTGCACGGAGCCCACCTCATTGCCGATGGAAAAGCATCGCGCGTGTTGCAATTAGGCGGTGGACTGCACCATGCGCATAAGCGTCAGGCATCGGGGTTTTGTGTGTACAATGACTTGTCTATTGCTATTCAAGCGTTGCGCGACGAGGGACTGCGCGTAGCATATATCGACATCGATGTGCATCATGGTGACGGCGTGCAGGCTCTACACTACACCGATCCCGGGGTGCTCACGATCAGTCTGCACGAATCGGGACGCTATCTTTTCCCCGGCACAGGGCACGTAAATGAAATGGGCAAGGGAGCCGGCCAAGGAACTGCCCTGAACATCCCTCTGGAGCCCTTTACCGACGATGAATCGTACCTGGAGACGTTTGAGCGGGTGGTTCCCTTTGCGTTGCAACGGTACGTGCCCGACGTACTCGTCATTCAGTGCGGGGCCGATGCCCACTTTAGCGATCCGCTCGCCGATTTGCTGCTCACCACACACGCCTATGACGCACTCTTCGAACGCTTGTTAGAACTCGCCGAAACGTATACCGACGGACGGGCGCTCTTCACGCTCGGCGGCGGCTATCAGCCGGATGCTACCGTGCGTATTTGGGCGCTCTTGGCCCATCGGGTACGGAATGCTGCGCTGCCCGAGGCGCTTCCCCCGTCATGGCTGGATACGTGGAGCGAGGTCTCCGAGTCGCCGCTTACACCGACCCTACACGATGCCGACCGTTCCTTCGAGATTGAGCGTCGCCCGGCGATTGTCGAGCAGAACCGACAAGTTAGCAAACGCGCCCTGGAGCGTATCGCCCCGATGTGGTATTGACGTTGCGTGCTTTTCGCTTAGTTCGATTTCTTTCTCGAACAGCTAATTCTTTGCGCTGCACCTCCGTCTGCTCGCGCTGCGAGGCAATAAACGCTTGAACAGTTTCCTCGTCAAGGGACGTGG
>CAZZCI010000236.1:0-4469 GCA_964653015.1 uncultured Rhodothermales bacterium | reverse complement strand
TTAGAGGCGGCTTTTCACTGCTCAACAACACGGCCCAGACTTCCAACATTTAGTAAGCAATCTGAAATCGTGTACCCAGCGTGGTTTCTGCATTGCGCGCATCGGCGCCCTCCGTTCCCCCAAAGCGCGTGTGTTCAACCACTACCATCAGACGCACATTGCGCACCGGATACCAGTTTAGACCAAGCGCTCCGATAGTACTATTACCTATTGCCTCATTGGGGTTGGCAAATGCAGGAAAGGCATCGTCACTAAACGATACACGTTGCATTTTGGCGCTTATCTCAAAAGCCCCCCATGTCCCCTCGTCAGGATCGTAGGCCGCTGCAGGTCCCGTCGTGCCAAATGATGCTTGCTCACCTGTTGCAAACCATGTGGCGCCTATTTGCCAGGCATAGTGCGCTAATGCCTCCTTCTCATCGCCATCTGTTACGGCATGCCGGCTCCAGGCAAGCTCGCCGATTACCCCAAATGAACCTGCATAGTAGCTGAACTGTGGCATCAAACGAGTGCGCTGGCCATCAGGACGCGCAGTACCGCGATATGCAAAAAGAGGACTTCCGATACGCGTTGTGTAGGCAGGCAGTGGACGACCATCTTCAAACTCATTTCCATACGAAGCCGCAATACCTACCCCAAGCCCCTGCAGCACGGAGTCTTGATCGCGCTGCCAGGGCGTAACAAACACACGTCCAACTACATCTTTTGCATTGCTCACATCCCGCTGTACGCTCGTTCCATCGGGAGCTCCGTTAAACACACCAATCGCATACTCGGCTCGACGCTCCCAAAACGATCCATCGACCTGAATACCTACATCGCGGTTGGGAATAAAAGACGTAGGATAGCCTCGCTCTAGCTGAATGAGCGCATTGGGCGACTGCAAAAATTCCAGCCCCATTGGGGTTTTAAATGAACCGGCCCGCAGAGATAGAGACGAGGCAAACCGAAAATCGATAAATGCGTCTTGCAACGTCGTTCGACCTCGTCCAAAATCTGTCATCAACTGTACGCCAAATCGGTTTTCGACAATGCCGCGCAATCGGATTCGCGCACGACGCGTCAGAAACTCGTTGCTTGCTCCCGGCACATCGTTAAGTTGAAATCGTGAGTCAGCATGCACATCACCCCCAATACGCAACTGGTAGGCTCCATCATCCGATAGAATACGGAACCCACCCGAGTCTGCTGTAACCGACTGCGCCTGGCCCGAGTATGGTGTTGCTGCCCCTCCCACTCCGACTACTCCTATCAGCGTCCAGAACCAAAGCAATAAAGCGCTCAACGAATCGTGCCGGTGTAGCATATAACGCAAGGGGCTAAGTTGAATCACAAAATTATCTTTGAGTATGCTGTTACGAGGAGCGCCGCGCCTGTCACAGGCTCCTTTTTCGTGGTGACAAGGTGTACACGTATTTTCCCTGAGCTACATAGTACTCTGTCACAGGTCAATCTTCGGGGAACGCATGGCCCCCTAACGTACCGAGAAAACCGCACACCCTTGTCATTGCGAGCGCAGCGACGCGCCCCGACTGCAGGGAGGAAGTGCTCTTGGGGTGCAAGTTCCCTCCTCGCGATGACAATGTTGGACCATAACTTTCAGGTGTGACGCGGCAATAGGGCGAGTAACGTATATTCGACTTACAACATACAATGTGCACTACAGAATATCTACTTGATGCTATTTGTCATGGGCTAACGAAATCCAATTACGGTTTCGAAGTTTTATCGCGAGGGTGCTTTTTGTAAAGACAAGACTTGTCCTTCCCCTGTGTTTTTCTCACACTTCCCCCTTTTTGTATGACCTTCGCCACCGCCTGGCAACTTATTCGCGACACCCTCAGTGCCTTTTTGAATGATCGGGCAGAACGACTAGGTGCTGCAATCGCATATTACGCCACATTTTCGTTTGCTCCTCTCATCGTGCTGGCCTTGTCTATTGTAGGCGTGCTCTATAATCAGCGTGATGAAGATGCACAGACGGCCCTATTGGAAGAAGTGCACCGTGTGTTTGGAGCAGATGGCGCTGTGCTCATCGAAGGGGTGCTGGAAAGCACAACCGTAACGGCCTCTGGTCCGGCTGCTTTTGTAAGCAGTTTGCTCCTCGTGTTTGGCGCGACCACCCTGTTTGCACGACTCCAAGACGCCCTCAACACCATCTGGAACACAACGCCGTCTCACTCTGGACTTTGGGCATTCGTACGCAGCCGTGTGATCTCGCTGATGTTAGTCGTTGGTGCAGGTGTACTGATTGTGGTGAGCCTCGTATTCAACACACTACTTGTAAGCCTGGCCGATGCACTCGAAATGCCGATGCTCGTACAATGGCTCGGGCCCATCGGGTCGGTGGTCCTCTTGGCTCTGCTGTTTGGCCTGCTGTTTCGCACTTTACCCGACACCGATGTAGACTGGGCCACGGTATGGCCGGGGGCTATTGGCACAGCGGTGCTGTTCATGATAGGCACCTGGGCGATCAGTACGTATCTAGGCCTGGCTGCTCCAACATCGGCCTATGGCGCAGCTGGCGCACTCGTTGCGTTTTTGCTATGGGTGTACGTGTCAGCGCAGATCTTTTTTCTAGGGGCTGAATTCACCACGGTGTATGCCGCATATCGGAGCCGCCCACACTCCGTTGCCTCGGTCGCCCCATCACACCCATCGCCTCCCCCGCCCGCGGTTAAGCGGCCCTCACTTCCTGCTCAAGTAGGCTGGTTTGTTTTGGGTATCCTCTTATTCTGGTGGATGCGCCGGTAGCCGTTGTCTCGAACACAGAGGCAGCCCCCCTCGCCGGGTTGCGTCCTACGCAACAGTGTAATCTTATCACGAAAGCCTCTTCTCATAGTGGCACCCAGCTACCCCATATCCGTAGGGGGACACGCATTTTTGCTCACAATCCCTACTTGGTTATATGTCTGACACCTTCACTGTTGCTGCCTTTGCTGGAAGCCTGCGTACCCGTTCGTACAACCGGGCCCTTTTGCACGCCGCAGCCGAGCATGCCCCCGAACGCCTTACGATTGACCCCATCATTGATCTAAGCAATGTGCCGCTGTATAATGGCGATCTGGAGGCCGAAGGCGACCCTGAGTCCGTGGCAGCGCTAAAAGACGCACTTCATGATGCAGATGGGTTGCTTATCGTATCGCCCGAATACAACGCAAGCATACCCGCCGTCACGAAGAATGCCATTGACTGGGCTTCGCGTCCGCCCAAGCCCACAGCACTCAACGATTTGCCGGTCGCCATTGCGGGTACTACCCCTGGTGCGCTTGGCACCGCACGCATGCAGGGCCACCTGCGCAGCAGCCTGGCAAACACCAACGCTCGTGTGATGCCCCAACCGCAGTTCTATCTGGGCAAGGCGTCTGAGCGCTTCAACGACAATCTGGAGCTGACTGATGAATCAACCATCCGCTTTCTGCAGCACTTTCTCAATGGATTTGCCGACTGGATAGAGGTGACAGGCGCTTAGCAAAACAGTGGCATTTACCGCACGGCAGCCAGTGGCTGGGCGCGCGCTACGATGCGCAGCAAGTGGGCACTCTGGGGCTCAACCGGGATGCCGGTATCGGACTGATACTCGTACTCCACCCCTAAACGCAGCGTGGCGCGTCCTTCCAGCGCGAGTCCCGCCGAGGCGCCCATACTGCCTTCTACTCCCTCAATGGCTGAAAATCGATTGGTGAAGCCTTCGTTTTCGCTGATCAACACCATCCGTCCGAATGCGCTGGCATAGAGCCCCGTTTGCTCTCCTACCGAGTGCTGGGTGAACCCTTGCACGCCCACCGAGCCCAGCCACTGATTCCAGTTGCGGCCTTCGGCTTCGAGCACTCGGGGCAGCCGTGCATCCTGACGGATCGTGTAGAGGTCAGCATCTATACTCACGTAATCGGAGGTGTTGGCCTCCCCAAGCGGAATGATAGCGCGTGATCGCACACTGCCAAAAATCAATGCACGCTGCGTGCCACGCTCCAGATTGTCCACATCGTGCTTGCACCGGTGGTAGTAGCCGAGTTGCCAGTCGAAGCCTGCGTTGGTGCGGCGTGTGTACACGATGCCCTCTTCCCAAAACACGGCCCGCGGATTGAAGCTGATCTCGTTGTTGGGATCGGCCACAAATTCGATTTGCGTCGTTACCAGCAGGCTGCTGCGGTGACTGCGACGCAACTCGATAAAGCCTCCTATTTCGTGATGCCACGCGTGCGTGTCGTTGCTTGGCACGTACGGCCCGAAGGCGGCCCATCCGCCATAGCTGTTGATGAGACGCGTTTCGCCCTCATCGACCGCTGCCTCTGTGTCCCACATCGGATTCGTGACGAATCCGCGATCAACAAGGCGTTGCCCTTCACAGGGCGTGGCACTCCCAACGCCTACAAGCATCGCAATGACCAGTCCTGCGATAAACCTCCATTCTTGCATAGCGGCTCCACCTTATTCACTACGCCCGATCATGATGTATGCCCTACTAC
>CAZZCI010000235.1:0-4483 GCA_964653015.1 uncultured Rhodothermales bacterium | reverse complement strand
CCTGTTCGACGTCTAGCAGCTACTGGCGAACCGGCAGCCCTGCTCATTTTGGGGGCGATCCCTACCGGAGATACTACGCAGTCCTATCCACCCGATCTACAAACGCTCGAAGGACGGCATTGAATGCATCGGGGCGTTCGACAGGCAGGGCATGCCGGGCGTCGGCAATGACGGCGAGGCGTGCGTTGGGCATGGTGGCGGCATGGCGTTTCTTGACAGATGTGGGGGTGTAGTCGTCGTCGGCAGCAACCACCAGAACGGGTTTATCAATGTCAGTGAGCCGCGACTCAACGCCCCACCCTACAAGCCCATCGATAGAGGCGAGGTACGCCTGCTTGTCGTTTGCGGCCCATCGCTGGATGAACTGGGTGCGCAGTTCGCGTTGGTCGGGCTTGATGAATAGCTTCCGGGCCAAAATTTGCCCAACGCGACGCATCCCGAGGGCTTGTACCGCGCCGCGTCGCGACCAGTAGAAGGCATAGTCGGAGGGTGTCTGTAGATTGACGCTTGGCACGCTGTTCACGACCGTACCGCTACGCAGCAGCTCCGGCGCGTGCACGAGCAACTCATACGTGACCATCCCGCCCATCGACAAGCCGACGACATGCGCGGGGGCCAGCGACCGTTTGCGTATCCACACGGCCACGTCGCGGGCCATCTGGGCGATGCTGTACGGACCGGGCGGCTTGTCGGTCTGTCCATGGCCGCGCAGGTCGCAGGTCAGCACGCGGTAGTCGGCGTCGAAGGCTTCGGTTTGGGCGAACCAGTCGCGTCCGCTAGAGCCAAGGCCATGAATGAAGATAAGCGGTGGGGCCTCCCGCTCGTTGTCGGTGTAGTGGAGCGTGAGGTCATCAACAGCAACGGTGGGCATGCAGGTGCACGTCAAAGCGAGATTCCAGCGGTAATAGAAAAGCCCTGGTTGCGTAATAACGCATTGGGGGCGCTATCGCGGATATCGGTGAGGCCCAACTGATAGCGCACATCAACAACTAGCGTGCCCACCTCTTCCAGTGGAATGTCGAGCCCAACCCCTCCGGCGATGCCGAGTTCAAAACGGTTTGTGAACTCACGCTCTTCAACGGTGATCGATTCAATGATCTCTCCATTACTTCGAATCTCCTGGTCTTCAGCGGCTTGAATGTTGACTCCGAGCGTGGGGCCCGCAAACAGGCGAGGAATGACCTCTTCGTTGGCATCTAGCACCCAATGGGCAAGCAAAGGCATTTCGATGTAATCGCGCCGGCGGGTGCGTACGTTATTGTCAAACTCGGCCACCTCGCCTTTCTGAATGTAAATCAGTTCAGGGCGTAGCCATAAGGAAGTCGACATGGGCACATCGGCAAATAGGCCCACCGTAATGCCGGTGCGTGTGCTTAGGCCTTCGCCCTCGCCAGAACCGCTGCCTCCAAACTCCATGAACGTGATTCCGCCCTTAACGCCCGGTGTAACCGATTGAGCGTGGGCCCCAGGCGGTGCAAAAAGACCATTCGACATGCCTACCATTAGCACAGGGGCAAGCAGCAGGAGATAGAGGCGGTAGGCGGAATCAGGCATTTTCACATGCAGCGGGTGTAGGAGGCAGAGCGGATTTCCGTATGCAACAAACGTGCTATCTGGATCAAACGCAAAATTAGGGGTGCTATTGCGTTTCGCTATTGGTGCGGAGACGCTGAAGCTGCTGCATATGCTCATGGGCATACTGTTGGCGCTGGCTGAGGGGCCGCGGAGACGTGTTCATGCTTGTAAGAATATCAGCGCCCGCTGTGAGGAGCGAGTCTGCTTCCGGGAATCGATCCTGATGAGCGGCAATGGCTCCTTTGTGGATGTTTGCCAGGCCTCGTTCTAACGACGAATCGGGATGGATCTCTTGTATCCTGGCGAATGCTTCTTCGGCTTCAGACGCAGCCTGATCATTTCCGTGAAGGGCGCTGCGTACATAAGCCAGATCCAACTGGGTGCGTACTACGAACGAGTGGTTGGCCTGTAGTGTCTCTTCGAAGATGCTGAGGGCCTCTTCAAATGCGTCTTGAGCGGCTGCAAGGCGGTCGTTGTATACGAGCAAGGTGGCCAACTCGCGCAGGGTCATGGCAGTACCGGTGCGTGGGTTGTCCGACTGCGTGCGGCGGATGGAGAGCGTTTCTTCAAAAAGCGATTCTGCGGCGTTGAGCGCTCCCCGGTCGCGCAGGGTCATAGCCAGATTGTTCATGGTAAGAGCCACGGTTTCGTGCGTCTCGCCAAACAAGGCGCGGCGCATGCCTAGTGCTTCGCGAAGAAGCGGCTCGGCCTCTTGAAAGCGCCCCTGATTCATGTAAAGAGCGCCAAGGCTATTTAAGCTTACGGCCAACTGTGGATGAGGAGCATCAAGCACCTCACGCTGGCCACGGATGGCTTGGCGGTACATAGTTTCTGCGGCGTCGTACTTTCCTTGATTGTGAAGCGTGATACCCAGGCGCTTCTGGCTTTGCAACGTTTCTGGGTGCGAGGCGCCTAGCATGGCCTGCCGGGTTTGCACATTGTTGTGGTGAAGCGCTTCGGCTCGCCTATAGTACCCCTGGCGACGCAGCACATACGCCAGCCGATGCTGCGTACGCACACGATCAAGAGCCCGGCTTTGGCCATGGTGGTTCCAGATAGAGAGGGAGCGTTGTAATACATCGGCGGCAGCTTCAAACTCATCTACAGCAGCGAGCAGTGCTCCTTTCTGCTTCAGGGCCTCAGCGTGATCGGGGTGGTTTGGAGGGCCATGTTCGCGCTGAAGCGCTAGCGCACGTTCGATAAGTGGACGGGCTTGGGCGTAGTTGCCCAGCCGGCGGTATACGCGTCCCAGGGTCAACCGTATTTGTGCTTCGACACGAGGCTGATCCTGTATGTCGTGCACGCGCGCCAGCCCATGATCGAGGAGATCTTCTGGAGAAATGGTACTGCCCCGTGTTTCGGCAGGATCGCCCATTTCGATCAGATCAGTCATGAAGGCGGTGACTGCTTCAGCGGTTTCAGCATGTTGCTGGGCCGTATCGCGCTCGGTTGAAAGGCGATGGACATGAAACAGGCTGAATCCAACGAAAAAGAAGACTACAATACCAGCTGCTAATAGAGACCGTCTGTTGCGTTGAACAAATTTGCGGGTGCGGTATCGAAGCGTGGCTGGTTTTGCCTGAATGGGAAGGTCATTCAGGTACCGGTCGAAGTCGTTGGCCAGTTCTTGGGCTGAGTGATACCGGCGGTCAGGTTCCTTGCGCAGGGCCTTGAGTATAATGATGTCCAGGTCACGATCCATCTTGCTGTGACGTGGACATTCAGTTGCGACATCGCTCGATGATTCGTTATTAGTCGTCTTGGTTATGACCGATGAGGGAGGCGGCGGAGAGGTGTTCAAGATCGCCTGCTGAATTTCAGATCCGGCATCTTTAAACGGATGTGTGTTCGTCAATACATGATATGCCAGCACGCCCAACTGGTAAATATCGGTAGCTGTGGTGATGGCATCGCCTTTAATTTGCTCTGGGGCTGCATATCCAGGCGTCATGGGGCGTTCGCCTGTGCGCGTAAGAGCACAGGGCTGGGCATGCAGTTCGGGTTGCAGCAACTTGGCAATGCCAAAGTCGAGCAGCATTACACGGCCCGTATCCGTAACTAGAATGTTTTCAGGCTTCAGGTCGCGGTGAACAACGAGATTTTGGTGCGCATGGTGCAGCGCCTGGCAGACGGTGCGTAGCAGATGGAGCCGTTCATTAAGCGTACATGCGCGTGTGGTGCAGTACTCGGTAATAGGAATGCCATCCACATACTCCATGACCAGATACGGCTGGCCCGTTTCGGTGACGCCCCCGTCAAGGAGTTGAGCGATATTGGGATGGCTCAGACGTGCTAGAATCTGACGCTCAGTTTCAAAGCGAGCTACCCGATGCTCCGTCTCAAAATGTTGTGGGAGCAGCTTAATCGCCACATCCTGATCGTAATGCCCATCCGCCCGCTCAGCCCGATATACAACGCTCATGCCTCCGGTACCAATGCGTTCGATCAACCGATAGGGACCCACATGAGCGCCCGAATGGTCGGGACTGCCGGAAGGGGGCGGAGCATCATCAAGCAAGGATGCGCCTAGCGCGGCGGCTCCTTGGTCTAAAAAGCTCATAGGCTCTCCCCCAATGAGGAGCAGGGTTTCCACCTCATCGCGAAGTGCCGGGTCGTCGCACACCTCGTTCAAGAACGCAATCTGCTCCTCCTCAGGCTGCTGCAACACGCGGTCGAGCAGCGACATAACGCGAGTCCAATGCTCCGTGGACATAGTCAATTCCGGGAGTGTGGTAAGGCATGGTCAAATGCATGCTGGTAGCGAGTGTCAAACAGTTTCTGTTGGCCCTCAATTGAGGCTCTTTTTCGGCTCAGCAGCGCTCGCTCTCGCCCCTAACCCATCTTCAAGCAGGCTCCTAAGATGCTATTTGTTGATCAGCAGGATGCACGTCATTTTTATGATATAGAG
>CAZZCI010000234.1:0-4484 GCA_964653015.1 uncultured Rhodothermales bacterium | reverse complement strand
TGCGAGATGCTGTTATGCCGACTGCTCTGGATACTCCACGTACCGTCGCACCGTGGAAGCCGCCTCGGCATCACCCATCTCACGGATGAGCTTCAGCGAAAGGTCGAGACCCGACGACACGCCTGCAGCTGTCCACACGGGGCCGTCGCGCACAACGCGCTGGGCAGCAAGCGTGACGCCGGGCCATCCCTGCACCTCGGCATGCGCCAACTGATGCGTGGTAACGCGTCGCCCCTGAAGCATACCCGCTGCGTGCAAAATACGCACGCCAGTGCACACCGAAGCGACCCAGCCTCCTGCCTCCACACAGCGCTGTACGGCTGTTTGCACGGCTGGATTTTGCGCTGCACGCCGACTTCCATCGCCTCCTGGTAGAATCAGCAGCCTAGGGGGCGGCCTCTCATCCGACAAAAGTGCTTGTGGAAGCATTCGCAACCCATGACGCGCGCGAAACGGACCGCGCGTTGAGGCTACAATCTGACAGGGCGGCCCTTGGGCCTGGGCGTTCCATGCGGCAAAGCACTCGTAGGGTCCAACCAAGTCGAGTTCTTCCACCTCCGGGAACGCCAGGATGTCAACGCGGTGAATCGGCTTATCCATGGGTACGCTCAAACTCGTCCATGAAGTCGACCAGCGCTTCTACCGCCACAACCGGCAGCGCGTTATACATCGACGCCCGCAGGCCGCCTACGGAGCGATGCCCCTTCAAATTGATCAGGCCCGCCTCACGCGCAGCAGACAGAAACTTCGGCTGGAGCGCATCGTCGTGGAGGCGAAAGATCGCGTTCATCGTGGATCGGGCGTCCGGCTCCACCATCCCCTCGTAAAACGCCGTGCGGTCGATGCGGTCGTAGAGCAGTGTCTCCTTCTTTTGGTTGCGCGCGTGCATCTCTGGAATGCCGCCCTCGTTGCGCACCCACCGGCAGACTTTCTCGACCACGTAGATAGGAAACGTAGGAGGCGTGTTAAACCGGCGCTCCGCGTGGGTGCCGTAGTCAAGCATGGTGGGCAGATCGGGCTTGCGCTGCTGCAGGAAATCATCGTGCACCAGGACGAGCGTCACGCCAGCCGGACCGATATTTTTCTGAGCCCCTGCGTAGATAAGTCCGTACGGATCCACGTTCATCGGGCGGCTCAAGATCTCGCTGGAGGCGTCGGTTACGATGGGCACATCTGCCTGCGGGTCGTACGGAAACTGGGTGCCATGCACCGTGTTGTTCGATGTGATATGCAGGTACGCCGCATTCGGCGAGAGGTCCCACGTGTCGCGGTCGGGGATGTGCGCGAAGTGCGTATCGGCACTGGTCGCAGCCACTCGCACAGCACCAATACGCTCCGCCTCGTGCTGTGCCTTAACCGACCAGCGTCCGGTAATCACGTAATCGGCATGGCCATCGGGCGGCAAGAAGTTGAGGGGCACCTGGTGAAACTGCATCGAGGCACCGCCCTGCAGAAAGAGGATGTGCCAGTTGTCATCCAGGTCGAGCAGCGCCCGCAGATGGGCTCGCGCTTGCTCTTCGACCGCATCGTAAGCGTCTGAACGATGACTGATCTCCATGATCGAAGCCCCTACCGTGTCGTACACGGGAAGCTCATTGCGAATTTCGTGCAGTACCGGTTCAGGAAGCGTTCCGGGTCCGGCTGAGAAGTTATAGAGGCGAGCCGTTCCGTCGGGCGCAGTGGACATACAAAACAGGGCGTTGGTAACAAAGAGCAAAAACCGACATCGGCTGTACCTGTGCATCGCCCAAATGTGCCGTGCGGTGCCGTCGAATCTTCCCTGCCAGGTGGAACGTACATCATTTTTCACCGCCCTTCTCATGGACGCGTGGGCAGCTTATGCATCGCAATGACTGGATCAGCCTTAGCGTAACCGCAGCGCTGCACCTCATTCTACTGCTGTTGTTTGCGTTTTTGACCGCGTCAAACCCTGACGCGCCACGGATTGGGTACATGGAAGTAGAGTTCGGGCCATTTTCAGAGGGCGAGCCTATTGAGGCGGCGGAACCGGCCCCTACCGAGGCACCGCCTGAAGAGCAACCGCCTGAGGAACCCGTGGAAGAGCCTGAGCCGGAGCCCGAACCGGAGCCTACAGATCCGCCCGAGGTAGACACCCCCGACGAAACGGTGCCGCCTACCGATGAGGAGGAAGACCCCGAAACCGAGTCGGATCCCGAAAGCGAGCCGGAAGAGGGCGAAGAGGATGCTGATCCGCAGCCCGATCCTGAAGACGGTGCAGAAGAAGATGAAACCACCGAAGAAGGCACGACCGATGCCGATCCCGGCGATGACGAAACGGATGAACGTACGGCGCCCTACGACATTGAAGGGCTCGACCGTGATCCGCAGTTTGCGCCCATGCCGGTGTATGACGAGCAAGTAAATGCTACCGTGCGCGTTCAAATCACAGTTGACCCACAAGGCAACATCATTCGGCGCATCCCGCTGCAGCGCGGATCGCCCGAGCTTGATAGCGCCGTGATGGAAGCGCTAGACCGCTGGCGTTTCAATGCGCTTCCACCCGGAGCCCCGCAAGAGAACCAAACGGGTATTATCACCTTTACATTCCGTCTTGAGTAATGAGTTAAACCAGCTCTTTTTGTGTCTATGATTGCCCCTACCACCTCTACGTCGATTAATGTTGAAGCGCTTTACCGTGCCCTCGCCACGCCGCGTGCCGTGGAAGACAAAATGCTTCGCCTCATCCGGCAAGGACGCATTTCAAAATGGTTTAGTGGATACGGCCAGGAGGCCATTGCTGTAGGCACGGCCTGGGCCCTAAGCGATCGCGACTACATCTTGCCAATGCATCGCAACCTGGGCGTGTGGACGACCCGCAACGTGCCGATGCGCCCACTACTCTGCCAGCTGTTTGGGCGCGAAGGCGCCTTCACGCAGGGGCGCGACCGCACGTTTCACTTCGGGCTGCCCAGCCATCGCATCATCGGCATGATTTCGCATATGGCCGCCATGCTGCCGGTGGCCTGTGGACTCGGCCAGGCCCTTGCCTACAAAGACGAAGACGCTGTTGCTGTGGCGTTTTGCGGCGATGGGGGGACCCGCGAAGGCGACTTCCACGAAGCACTCAATCTGGCTGCAGTGTGGGAGCTCCCCGTTATTTTTCTGGTGGAGAACAACGGCTACGGCCTATCTACCCCCACCCACGAAGCCCTCGCTGAAACAGAGATCGCGTCTCTTGCAGCAGGATACGGCATGCCAGGACGATCGATTGATGGCAATGACATTTTTGCGGTGCTTGAAGCCGTATCGAATGCCCGACGCACCGCCCAGCGCCAGGGCCCTGTGCTGCTAGAGATGCGCACCTTCCGACGGCGTGGCCACGAAGAAGCGTCGGGTACCGCTTACGTGCCCGATGAACTCATCCAACGCTGGGCCGAGCGCGATCCCATTGAACGCTTCGAAGAGTACCTACGCACCGCTGGCGGCTGGTCGGAGGACGAGTGCATCGCTGTTCGTGACACCATCATGGAACAGGTCGAAGCCGATGTGGAATGGGCGCTCGACCAACCTTCCATTGAAAGCACTCCCGAGCGCGAGCGCGATGCCGTGTACGCGCCCGGCCCCATCGACCATCCGGCTCCCCCCCCACTTGCAACCGACCGTCCCAACGACACCCCGACCCAGGAGCAGCGCTTTATCGATGCGATCCAAGAGGCACTCGATGAAGCGCTCGACACCGCTGGCGACGTGGTGCTCATGGGCCAGGACATTGCCGAATACGGCGGCGTCTTCAAAGTCACCGAAGGGTTTCTCGACAAATATGGCCCGCAGCGCATCCGCAACACGCCCATCATTGAAAGCGGAGCCGTTGGTGCCGGGTTAGGGCTCGCCATTGAGGGGCTGCGTCCGGTTGTCGAGATCCAGTACGCCGACTTCATTTCGTGTGGGTTCAATCAGATTGTGAACAACCTGGCGAAAACCCATTATCGCTGGGAGCAGCCGGTGAATGTGACCATCCGGGCACCGTATGGAGGCGGTATTGGAGCTGGTCCGTTTCACTCGCAATCGCCGGAAGCCTGGTTTGCCCATGTGCCAGGTCTCAAGGTGGTTATGCCCTCCACCCCGTCTGATGCAAAAGGCTTGCTACACAGCGCCTTGCACGACCCCAATCCGACGCTATTCTTTGAGCAGAAAAAGTTGTATCGGTCGATTCGTGGCGAGGTGCCACCCGAGCCGTATCGCATCCCCCTTGGCGACGCCCGGCTCGCCCGCGACGGCACCGACGCCACCATCGTAACGTATGGTCTGGGCGTGCAGTGGGCGCTTGACGAAGCCGCGCACTGGGCCAAGGCCCACGACTGCTCGATTGCGGTAATCGATCTGCGCACGCTGGTGCCGTGGGACAAGGAAACCGTGCGCGCCTCTCTTGAAGAGACCAGTCGCGTGCTGGTGCTGCACGAGGCCACCCGCACGGCTGGGTTTGGCGCAGAGCTGGCCGCGGAAATCACCGAGGATCATTTCGA
>CAZZCI010000233.1:0-4484 GCA_964653015.1 uncultured Rhodothermales bacterium | reverse complement strand
GTCGTCCGTGCGCCGCATGCCGTACAGGTGTGGCCTCAGCCAGTCGTCGAGCGTGTTGAGCAGGTGCTCGTCGGAGGCGTCGGGCCAGTCGTCGAGATGGTGGTGCACAAACACGAGCCGCTGCTGCAGGCGGCGGGCGCCTTTGCTCCATGGCAAGAGGTCGAGCTCGGTATCCGCCACGGCGTCGCACAACGCCTCGGCAAGCTGATCGGCAGGCGGGTCGGCGAGCGGACCGTCTTTGAGCGTGAGGGCGCCCAGGTTGTGTTGCCTGCGTGCAATGACACGACGGGCCTGCGCATCCCACTGAACTACGGTATCGTGACTGATGAGGGCGTCGAAGAAGGTGGTGAGGTCGTCGGCTGAGATGGGCGCGGCCAGGCGAATCTGTGCGGTGCGGTCGCGCCCGGCCACGTGAGCGCAGGCCAGGTAGTCGGATTCGGAGAGCAACTGGGCATGCGGCAGCGCGGCGGCCTGTCCGTTGGCCAGGCGAAAGCGATCGGATGGCCCGTCGTGCCGCTCGGCGATGCGGTCGGGGTAGGCGAACGCGGTGAGCAGGCCGCAGGCCGTGGCGTCGCTGCGCGCGTTGCGGGGCACCCCCAAGCGACGACGCCAGTGCCCGGCCATCTTCTGCACGCGGCGGAGGGTGCCACGCGCCAGACGGCTCTGGCGCAGCGCATTCGGCAGGTGAGTTTGTCCCTCGCGAGCGCGCTGCAGAATGTCAAGTCGCAGGCGCAAATCGGCATCGGGCGCCTCGCCGCGTCCGCGTACGATGTCACGCTCGCTCAAGAGCGCAGCCACATCGCAGGCCGCAGCCTCGTAGCCCAGGTCCTGCGCCCGGCAGAGCATGTGCGCCAGCCGCGGATGAATGCCCATCGCCGCCATCTCGCGCCCGTGGGATGTGATGGTGCCGTCGTCGTTGAGCGCGCCAAGGCGCTGAAGCAGATCAACGGCTTGCTGCATGGTGCCTGATGGCGGCGGCGAAAGCCAGCTTAGCTCGCTCGGGTCGGCAGTGCCCCAGGCGGCCAACTCCAGCGCAAGCGGCGCCAGATCGGCGTGCGCAATCTCGGGCGGCGTGTGTTCGGTGCGATGCATATGCGTGTGGCGCGTCCACAGCCGATAGCACACACCCGGCGCCGTCCGCCCGGCCCGTCCGGCACGCTGATCGGCGGAGGCTTTCGAGATAGGCACCGTCTTGAGCTGCGTCATGCCGCTGTTCGGATCGAACTGGGGCGTACGACGCTTGCCGCTGTCGATGACCACGCGCACCCCGTCGATCGTGAGGCTGGTTTCGGCGATGGGTGTACTCAGCACGATCTTGCGTTCGCCCGCCTCGCTCGGCGCAATGGCGCGGTCTTGCTCGTCGTGCGGCAGATTACCAAAGAGCGGGTAGACGTTGACATGCGGTGGCAGTCCGCGCTGCTTGATCTGCCGCTCTACGCGCTTAATGGAGGCGGCGCCGGGCAGAAAAACGAGCATGTCGCCCTCGGTATCGGGCAGCGCCTCCATAATTTTGTCGGATACGTGGGGTTCGATGTACCCCTCCGGACGCCGGTCGGCATAGTGGATGTCAACCGGATATGTGCGTCCTTCACTGGTGATGCGCGGCGCATCCCCCAGAAGCTCGGCCACGGGCCCGACGTCGAGGGTGGCCGACATAACGAGGAGCCGCAGATCGGACCGCAGCGATTTGTGCACGTCAAGGGCCAGGGCGAGCCCGAGATCGGCGTGCAGACTGCGCTCGTGGAACTCGTCGAAGATGATGGCGGCGACGTCTTCGAGAAACGGGTCGTCTTGAATCATACGGGTGAGCACGCCCTCGGTGACGACCTCCACGCGCGTCTGGCGACTCACCTGCGTATCCATACGCACGCGGTAGCCGATGGTCTGCCCAACGGATTCGCCCCGCTCCTGCGCCATGCGACGGGCGGCGGCACGGGCGGCCAGGCGGCGCGGTTCGAGCATGAGGATGCGCTGGTTGTCGAGCCAGTCGGCTTCAAGGAGCGCTGGCGGCACGCGGGTGGTTTTGCCGGCGCCGGTGGGGGCTTCGAGCACAGCGCGGGGCGTATCACGCAGCGAGGCGCGTAGCTCGGGCAGCACATCGTCGATCGGGAGGGGCGTCATGCGTGGCGGCAACCGTTCATTTAACATCCTGGTAGAGGATCTGAACGGGGTGGAAACGGGATTTGTTGGATGTGCATTTAGAAGCGTACTCCCACCATGATAAACAAGCGCCGTCCGGGCAAAGTACGGTTCATGCGCTCGCTGGACGCTGAGGTCGGGTCCAGAAACTGATCGAAGGTGTTGGCACGGTTCAATACATTCACCAGTTGCGTGCGTGCTTCGAGGGTGACGCCTCCAACCCGTTGCTCAGTACGCAGCCCCAGATCGAGGCGCGAGAATGGATCGAGACGCTGATCGTCGGGGCGGGTCAGGTCAAGGGGAAAAGCTTCGGCCTCATTGGTCTGAGCCAGGTAGTCATAGTATGCACGGCGCAGCCCCCACGGACGCCCCCAGATGCCTTCCCAGCTCCCTACAGCATACACATCGGCAGTCAGGTGAATGTCCAGGTTGGTGACAACACGCACCGGTTGAGCCCAAGGCGGCGGGACGAGTTGGTCGTTAAAGCGATTGGGGTAGCGACGTTTGGTCTGGCTGAACTCGGCGGTGACATCCCCCGAAATGCGTTCGGCATCCCGCTGCACCCGCACGGCAATCCCATACGCATGGCCATCTCCGGCGGCGAGCAGGTCGTCCTGTCGGTTGAGGGTGCGCAGAGACGCCTCGCCGACATGATCGAACGGCATACTGTGCACTTGATTGGCATAATCCACATCGAGCGCCCGCGCAATCCGCTTATAATACGTTTCGAGGCGAAGCGTCCAGCTGCGTGTAGGGGCGAGCAGCAAATCGGCGGCGGTGTGGTACGTTCGTGGCGGCGCTACGGTAGCATCGAGCGGCATCCAAAACCGCATGGCCGGCACGATGTCGAGCGGACCGTCGTTGCTCACTTCAGATTGCACCACGTACTGGCGATAGAGCCCCGTAGCCAACCGCAGCGACACATCGCCCACAGGGGTTGTAAGGCCATCGTGACGTAGTGAGGCGCGCGGCTCGGCATAGACTGACTGCCGGGCTGCCAGGTAGGTGAGCCGGGTGCCCGCCGTAAGCGTTGTGCCGACTCCCAAATGAGCATTGGCTTGCACATGACTCCCCACCTGCCATGTTGATACCCGGTGATCCAGCGATCCCAGAAAGCGATTTCGAGCATGAACGCGACCCTGCAGGTAATGGGGCTCAATCGAGGCACTGAGTAGAACGTTCGGGGTGAGGCTCACATCAGCCTCGGCATGGGCGCCCCATTCGTTCAGCGTGTTCTCTTCGGCGGTATGGTCGATACGTTCTGCATCAGACAGATCGACTTCGTTGCTTGCAGCCGGGTCTTCCGATTCGTGAAATCCAAAAAAGGTATCGGAGGCATGCAGGGTTCCATACACCTGCAGGTGCCCGGCTATGCGACTGCTGAACACCCCATCGTAGCGTGCCTGCATCATGGTATTTCTCCACGCGGTGTGGGTATGGCCCGCCAGATGACGGGACGCGGTGTTTGCCCCTAATGCACGGCCAACCGTGGTTTCAAGGTGGTCGGAGTTATGATACGCGGAGGCAGACACCTGGTGAAAAGCCGACACGTCTTGCTCTACAGCGGCATGCACATCAATAGATCGCACATCCGGCTGTGTGGTTTGAATAGGTGCTTCCGACGCCCCTGTTACCGGATTGCTCCATGTGGCAAGTAGTGCAGGATCGGGGTGGGTCCAGGTCGAAAGAATATGCCGAAGAGCCGGATCTTGGTATAGATCCCATGTGCTTGCACGCAGCGTCGCCATGCCGCGTCCAGTTCGGGGTCCGGATCTACCCCAAGTGTGCTCGGCCCGGGCGTTGATATTGCTTTGGTCGCCTGTGGCTGCGGCATACCGCGTGTTTGTATGGGAAAGGTTGTGCTCCAACTCAACAACGCCTGCGGTATAGCTGCCATATTGCGCATCAAACCCGGCCTTGTGGACGGTCATACGGCGCAGGGCTTCGGGGCTAAACGCCGAAACCAGACCGCCCAGGTTCACGGGGTTGCGAATGGGCACGCCATCAAGCCGAGTAGCGTGGTCGCCCTCGTTGCTGCCTTGCACGTGGAGGGTGGCCCGCGGACGGTTTAGTGCAACGCCGGCGGTGCGGCCCAGGCTGTGCATCACGTCGAGCGAGCCTACGCCAATGGCATGATCAAGGGGAGCGTATTCTTTTTCGGTGCGACCTAACTGGCTGCTTGGAAAACGCTGCTGCACGCCATCAACAATGAGGGGCGCGTTGGCAACGGGTGCCGGAGTGAGGTGCACTTGGATGGTCTCGGTTTCATCTGGGTCAACCCATACGCTATCTACTGCTGTTCGATAGCCCACATACGTGACGACCAGCCGGTGGGGGCCCGATTG
>CAZZCI010000232.1:2591-4551 GCA_964653015.1 uncultured Rhodothermales bacterium | reverse complement strand
CAGGCTGTGGAGGGGTCCACTGTACCCGACAATAAGACAACACAATGCCGAACAAGCAGACGGGAGTCTCTTTCTCGAAGCATGGATCCTGAATCAAGTTCAGGATGACTGTATAGCAGGCAGATGCTGAGCGTCGTTGGGTGTTCAAACGTATCGATGCCCTCCGACTGTCATCCAGATCCTGAATCGAATTCAGGACACGCTTAGTGAGCCTGCGAACGGAGATCCAGAATCCACGAAAAGACGCTGGCCTCCCCACGATCAAGGCCTCCCTCTTATTTTTGTCCGGTACTGACGGAGGCGTCACAGCACACTGTGACGGTACGAGCCCTCCACACTGAACGTACGCTTTCCCTGCGTTCAGGGCGCTCAACATGACATTTGTTTTGAACGCTCGTATCCCCGCCCCAACGCACCAGCAAACCACACATCCCACCCTCAAAACATCCACCCGTCCATCCCTCCACACATCCACCCTTCCACACGTCCCCCTTCACCCCGTATCCGCTGGCGGCCAGCAGTTTAGGAGGCGGCGCACCGTAACAAGTTGTCCGATGTGATACGCGGTGTGGCTCATCACAATAAGCGCAGACCGTAGCAGCGTATGCGTGTCGTGGCTGGGCACCGTTTCAAACGGACCCATATCGTCCATCAGGCTAAGCAGCGTTTCGCGGTCGGCGATTACCGCATCACATGAGCGTGCCCACGCCGCGGGTGATGGCGGTTCGGGCGTTTCCGGCCAGTAATCGTCGGGCCAGGTGTCGGGCGTGTAGTCCTCGTTTTCGCTGTAATGCAGCAAATCGTCTTGCGACAGGCGGATGTGCTCAACCAGTTCCCATCCCGAGTACGGCATCCCCTCTGGACGTATGCCACGCAGCGGGTGGGGCCAATCAGATACAGCCGTTTCAAACGATGGATGCGCGGGAAAGTCACCCCGCATGCTCTGGCGTATATGGTGGTGTAAGGCATCAATCATAGCGACGAGGTGGAGAATCTCTCAAAACACGCAATTTGCTTGTTGAACGGGTTGCCCCTACGTTGGTTGTGCATCATCAGACCCGTCCTATTTTCTTGAACCCATTCATCGCTATGATGCGCTGGATGCGTCGCCTGCTTCTGGTGGTCGTACTCGGCTGGGTCGTGTTGCTAAGCACGCACTGCACCCAGCCGCCCATCGAGCCGCCGCCTGACCCCGACGAAGAGACAGAACACACCGTGTACATCATTCGTCACGCCTGGCACGCCGGACTCGCCGTACGCACCGATGCACTAAACAAAGACCGCTGGCCGTTTCTCACTGATTTTGATGAGCATACGTACGTCGAAGTAGGCTGGGGCGATGCAGCCTACTACCCAAATCCAAGCCCTGGCCTTGGTACCTTGTTGCGCGCAGGCGCCTGGCCCACGTCGAGCGTACTCCACGTAGCGTTGTTTGATAATCCGGTAGACGAGGTCTTTCCGCGCCACGACATTGTAGCCGTTGACGTGTCAAACACGGGCTTAGAGCGGCTTACCGAGTTCGTCTTGAACACACTCACAGAACCGCATCCCGAGCCTGTTGCCGAGGGCCACTACTTCACCAGCGCCTTCTATCCGGCCCAGCTATCCTATCACGTATTCAACAACTGCAATCACTGGGCGGCCGCTGCCCTGCAAGCCATGGGATGCGACATGTATCCCGCAGGCACCCTCCGCGTAGAGCGCCTCCTCGACGACGCTGCCGACTGCGGACGCTGGCTCCACTCTGCTCCCTGATCCGTATTTGCCCATGCATGCCCATCTCTGCCTGCCCGACCTTGCCTCGCACCCAACCGGAGGCAACCGCTACAACAACGCCATCCGAAAAGCGTGGCCGGATGCGCAGCCGTTCACCGAGAGCGTCGGGTGGCCCTCGTCGTCTGATGCCGATGCCTGGCTCGTGGATAGCCTGCTGGTGTGCACCCCCGAGATGCCGCGTGTC
>CAZZCI010000232.1:0-2491 GCA_964653015.1 uncultured Rhodothermales bacterium | reverse complement strand
CGTGGACCTGGCACCTCATTGGCGACGACTCACTGGATGAGGATTACGCGGCGGAGGTCCGCACTGCGGTGGAGGGCTCGCCTGCACGCGACCGCATCACGCTGAGCGGACCCCAGCCTCCCGATGTCGTTCACACGGCATACCACAACGCCGATGTGGTGCTGTGCCCCTCGCGCTTTGAAACAAGTGGCATGGTGGCACGCGAGGCGCTGGCGTGTGGGGTCCCCGTACTCGGCTTTCGCGTGGGCGGGCTGCCCGAAACGCTTGGCCCCACCGCTACCGATGGACTCGTGGCGGCCCATGACTTTGAGGCGCTGGGTGAGTGCCTGCAGGACCTGCTTGCTTCTCCTGCCCGCTACCGCGCCTGGCACCGTCAAGCCATCCGTGCGAGCCGAGGCATTCCGGCCTGGACCGAAACCGCCCGTCGCGTCTATCGAGCGGTGCAGTCGTTTGCGTAAGACTATCATGCCCCGGTCTCATTACGGGGGCGTCCCATTTCAAGGGTGTAGTGCCTCCATGCTCACCCTCATTGCTATGGGCAGTCTCTTCTCACGGATCCATCATCCGATACGATACACCGTGTGGGCGCAGGGGCACGGCCTCGGGCGGATACCCATTGTACTGCGCCAGCGCACGCATCGTAAGCGAGTAGAGGCCCTCAAGCGGCCAGGTAGCCTGGGTCTCTGGATGGGGACGCAAGCCGCGCTCGAATCCCTCCGCGAGAAACGGCTCCAGCCGCTCCGGGTCGCGGGTTAGCACATGAATGGGGACCTCCGCATCCTCCAACTCAAACACCGGCGGCTGATGATCGCCCAAGATCCAAACGAGGGCGTCGTCAGGGGCATCGTGCGCCAGGTAGTGCCGAATCAGCCGGAAGTTATGCGCTACCGTGCGCAGGTACCGCATTTGGGGCGGCTGGTTGAAAATGATGCTTTGCTGCACATCGCGTGGCAGGAGGTCGTTCTGGTCGGTGCGGCTTTGCTGGAGCATCCACGCACGGGCGGCCTGGTCGGTGGTATCGGGAGCCTGGTTGAACGCCCGCCAGTCTTCGACAAACGGCGACTTCCCGTGGCGCCACAACGCGTGCGAGTCGGCCATAGCGAAGAAAAGAAAATAGGGGGTGTTGTGGGGCAGCGCATTTTCATGTGTGTAGTACAAGCTGTACTGATCTGGAATCTTACCCCATCCGTAGTGTGGAGCTTCGTATCCCAAGTCGTCAAAGAACAGTGTGGTATCGAACTGATACGGGTCGCTCAATGGCAATCCGGGGCGGGCTCGATTGGGCGGCTGCAGTCCTATCGTTGTGTAGCCCTGATCTTGGAGTGTGCGTACGAGAAACGGATAGTCGCGGTAGCGTTGTAACCGGCTGTTGAGCAGCTGACGGTTGATGTGCATCCCACTCAAGAGCGTAGCATGCGCCAGGAACGAGCGTCCACCCTGAATGGGGGCTGGCCCGGTTGCCGTAGCCACGTGCCACCCGTCGGCAGCCAGATCGCGCTCAAGCTGCTGCACAAGATGAGCAAACGGCTCCCGCAGTTCGGGATGGCGCGTCATGACCATCCCATACGACTCGATCAGAAACCAGTACAACGGCGGCTGCGCATCCGACAGGTCGAGGTCGGCGTAATCGTAGTACGTGGAATCGAGAGGCTCTTCGTCGAGCGTGGTGATAAACTGTCGCAGTGCCAGCGATGCATCGATATTGGCGTGGATTTTTGCGGTGAGCGTGCGCAGATGATAATCCTCACGCACCTCGCGATACGTGCGGTGCTCGGTGCCCCACTCTTGCGCCGGGGCGTGCCACAGCACCACCGGCCAGGCGATTAGGTGAAGACTGAAGAGCAACACCCATCCGCTTGGCGTGGTGCCGCCGGCTTGCATTGATCGAACCAGATAGGGAATCATCGCTCCCATGCCAATCGCTGCTGCGCCCCCCAGCAGGGCGGGCCCCATGAGATCCGGCGTGGCCAACTCGGGCACCAGATACAGCGCGTTGGTCACGAACTGCACATCCTCGTACACAATGCCGTTTCGGTAGGTGGCCGTGTAGACGAGGGCATCGTACCAGGCGTAGAACAGGTAGCCCATACACACCACTACGCCGATTGTACGAGCCGCTCGTGGAAATCGGCTGGTGCTCGATGCGGCAAGAAGTGTTGCAATAACGAGCGCCTCGATGCTCCACGGTGTGTAGGGGGAGGCGGGAAGCGACGTGATATACTCGGGAAGGGTGAACAACAACCCCAGTAGCGCGATCGCGGCTGCCAGTTCGCCATACCGCACGGTATCAAACGATGTGGTAGACCGGTTGGTACGAAGACGGGTGGAGGGGCGCACGGCAGACGGTTGAGGTGACGATGGGTGCAAAGTGAGAATCTGTGCTCTGTCGCGCGTGAATGGTTGGGTCATTTGAGCACACTGCAAGCATGACCTACGCTCCCTCGCCGTCGCCCCGCCTGCTGGGGCGCTCTAGTGCAATGCTCCAGCGTCC
>CAZZCI010000231.1:0-4562 GCA_964653015.1 uncultured Rhodothermales bacterium | reverse complement strand
AACCCGATGAGCACAAGTCCGATGGCCCGGACACGTAGTGCGGTGATGAGTGCTCGGTTTGACGTCGTCCGATCTGCTAGTTCCATAGCGCCATACACAAAAGCCGACCCAATGAATACCATTACGGCAGCTAGCCCAAGCATAGTGTCTTCGTTAAACAGCACCATCAGAATTAGGAGAGCAGAGACAGCAATTAGGACAGCAAAGGCAACGCCTGGGCTGAAGTAGCGAGACAAATCCATGAGCTAGCTATCCATTTTCTCAATGGTAATGTTTTTAATAACATCACCTTGGTGAATTGCGTCAACAGTGTCTTGGCCGCCTTCTACAATACCAAACACAGTGTGCTTGCCATCGAGGTGATGTTGGGGCGAACGGGTGATAAAGAACTGACTTCCATTGGTGTCAGGGCCTGCATTCGCCATCGAGATAACCCCCAGTTCGTGAGACAACGGATTGTTGTCTACTTCATCGTCAAATTGATAGCCAGGTCCGCCACGGCCTGTGCCTTCGGGGTCGCCTCCTTGGATCATAAATCCGTCAATAACCCGGTGAAATGAAGTGCCGTCATAAAAGCCTTCACGGGCCAAAAACACGAAATTATTGACGGTGCGCGGCGCATGTTCAGGATGCAAAGTAAGGGTGATTTCCCCTTTTGCTGTTTCAATGGTTGCCCGATAGGTTGCATCCGTATCGATCGTCATGTCCGGCGGAGTATCCCACTGCCGATGGTCAGCCATAGGTGTACGGTGAGGAGGTTGTATGAAACGTGTAAACAAATTACAGGTACGGTATAGCACCCATTTTCCACCATTCGTGTTTCGGCAAGGTTTTGCTCCCTGTTATTCTGGAGGTGCAGCCGTGCCTCTCTTCAAGATGACAGCGTTTGAAAAGGGGAAGCCACCTTCAACCGTTGACGGGTGACATAGCAGTGGCAACTATAGCTACGATGACAGGGGAACGCAAAAAACCAGGCAAGCATGCTCACCCATACATGCTTGCCTGGCAACACGGAGGCCTCCGCGGTTATTGGCCCGCGGGGGAATGAAGTGAGAGAAGTCTCCCACTTCGTTTTGTTATATCAACAAGGCTTGTGCCAGGCGAGAGGAATGACAACAGGGGGGGACAGCCCTCATGGACAAGGAGCATACCGTACGCTGCACGCTACAGCGACATCTCAATCTGTATACAATACCCTACGTTGAGGCCATCGTCTGTGGCAATCGCTGCAGCCAGCCAAGCATGATTTCGTTGAACTCCTGGGGATGTTCAATCATGGGAGCATGGCCGCACTTGTCAATGAAGTGAAGCTCGGCGTTCGGGAGACGGTCGCGAAATTCTTCGCCGACATC
Source organism: uncultured Rhodothermales bacterium (assembly GCA_964653015.1). Classification (GTDB taxonomy): domain Bacteria; phylum Bacteroidota; class Rhodothermia; order Rhodothermales; family Salinibacteraceae; genus Longimonas. Next base: position 3,210 of record CAZZCI010000231.1, on the reverse strand, counting down.
GGGAGGAGTGATGACATCGTCATTACCCCACACAAGGAGCGCAGGCATGGTGAGGGTATCAAGCTGATCGGTAACAATCTCCTTGTCTGCCGAACGTGCTATTTTGATTAGCCGTAGCGCTCGTGGGCGATCATTCACGAGGTCCATCATCTCGTCTACAAGTTCTTCGGTTGCGTGTACCGGGTCGTAGAACGTAAGCTCGGTACGCTCACGAATGAACTCCCGATCATGGCGTCGCATGGTTGAGGTGCCCAGGTGAGCTTCGTAAATACCAGAGGACCCTGAAAGGACCATGGCTGCTACGCGTTCGGGATGATCGAGCGCGTGAAGCAGAGCAATGTGACCGCCTAATGAGTTGCCAACCAGAATCGAGGTAGATACGTCAATGTGTTGCGTAAAGTCATGCAGGTAGTCAGAGAGCCCTGGTACGCTCGTTTGACGAATAGGCAGTTCGTAAACCGGAAGAACAGGTGTGATGACGCGATACCCAGCATCGGAAAGCGCTTCTATCGTATCTGTCCAGTTGCTCAAGTCGCCGAGCATGCCATGTAAGAGTACAATGGGGGGATGCGAGCCATTTCGAGGCCCTTCATCAAGGTACGTGAAGTCGGCAGATTCGTGGACAGCAAAAGGGGTATCGTGCATGGAGGCGATCAGCACATCAGTAGGTAAGAAAAAAGCCCCTTCTATTCCAGATGAAGGGGAAAAGGTGGAGGGTGTTTACCGGATAAGCCAGCAGGAAGCAGTCCGGTCCGTATCGTTTATCTATATGCAGGGCTGTCTTACAGGTTGCCTGATGCGTTACAATCCACGAGAGCAGCAGGAGCATCTGTAACGCTCCATTATGCACAGCCGTTGCAGGGCCAAGCATAGCATTTTGCCTGTGCAGATACGCCCTGTGTGAGCAGCAAAACGCATACGACGATATAGTCACTTCAACCATACTAAATCGTTCCCGGAATGGCTATTGCTTATCTATAAACACAGAAATAACGGGGAAGACCTCAGAGTTGCTCTATTCTCAACCAAGTGCTCATGAGCTTTGAGCACATCACGGTTGCAAGAAACATGTGAGGTCGGTACCATACATAGTGGAAATATCCAGTTAGATCGTAATGCGATATTGCGATTGCACTGACGCGTTGTGTATCCTACGCCTATACGTTTTGCACAGCGTAGCTGGTCGATCTTGACCCAGCCCTTCATTTTGCTTGAGTTCATCCTGCACTGTAGCCCGAGGATGCCATGCCTGATAACAACACAACCCGAATCGGAATTTGGAGCGCCCTTATCGGTGGGGCCATTGGTTTTGGCCTGGGCATGCTCTTCGCGCCACAGCGTGGCCCGAATGCCCGTCGCCGGTTGGCGTATCAAATCGAAAATATAGCGTCTCAAACTGGTTCGTATGTGCGCGAGTGGACTGCGCCCTCGGGGGGCAGTAGTGATGCGCGTCGCACCCGTGATGCCCTTGTTGCTGATGCACAGGCTCGGGCCAATCACATACGCGACGATATAGACTCTCTGCTTGACGAGCTTAAAAAGCAGCAAGAAGATCAAGCTTCCTCGTGAAGCGCTGTTCATTCCTCCTGCTTCTAAGTTGCTGGCAGGCGCCTCGGCACCGAGGCACCGCACACGCCCACCCTCTTTCATTCGGCACTGCAGTCCTACATGCCCAACCTCACCGTTTTGATGGCCCCCTCCGACCAAAAGCAGCCGGGGGGCAATCCGTTTGCACCTGACATGTTCGACTACCGAACATCAGGAACCTTCAACTACTTCGATGCGCTCAACCCCGAGCGTCGCGCGCTTATCGACACGTTGCACAATGTGCTCGATACGCATGATACCGACGAATTGAGCGCGCTCTTTGGGCTTGAGGGGCCCGCCCTGGATGAAGCGCTACGCGTAAACAACGAGATTTACGACGCCCCACTCATGTCAGCGCTCGATCGGTATAGTCCAGGCATTATGTATGCTGCCATGGACTTTGCGAACCTGCCCACTGGAGCCCAGCGCCGTCTGCTTGAAAACGGAATTATCATTTCGGGGCTCTTTGGATTGCTTCGACCCGATGACCTGATACCAAACTATCAGCTCAAAATCACAAATGAGATCCCCGACATCGGTCTGCTCACCGACTACTGGCGGGATACCATCAGCCCCGTACTGAACGATTACCTAGAGGGACGCTTCGTGTGGGATCTCCTCCCCGATGCTCACCGAGGTGCATGGAACGATTCGCACGATTATGAGGCCCGTGTCGTCGTGCATTTTGAAGAAAACACCGGAAGCGGATATGAGCCGGTACCTCCCGAAGAACTCGACATTCAGCGGGGCCAGTTTGTCAACTATGTGGTGCGCGAAACCGCCGAAGAGATCGAAGATCTGGAAGAGTGGGAAGATCACCCCGATGGGTTTTCGCTAGCAAAACGGTCTACGAAGCACGACGAAGCCACTCGTACATGGCACGTGTACATGCGGCGGAGCTGACCACAGTGCATGAACTGTGGTCGCCGCGTTTTTTATCTTAACAATGGTGCCTTAACCGTACTATGCAGCGCCCTGTTTGTATTGGTATTGCCGGAGGGTCAGGGTCAGGCAAAACAACCGTACTTAAGCGCATTGTAAGCGCTATTGGATCGGGGCGTATAGCCATTCTCGACCATGATGCATACTATCGGGACCTCGGACACTTGCCCCCCGAAGAACGTCGGACATTTAACTTCGACCATCCCGATGCCCTCGAAACGCCCCTCATGCGAGAGCATCTAGATGCATTGCTAGATGGCGTTGCAATCGAAAAGCCCGAATACGATTTTACCGAACACCGTCGTCTCAACACCACCCGTACGGTTCAGCCGCGCCCTGTTATCATCGTAGAGGGCATTTTAGTGCTGGCCGAGCCCGTGCTTGAGTCCCAAATGGATATCAAAATCTACGTCGACACCGCCGACGATGTGCGACTCATGCGTCGCATTCGGCGCGACCTGGAGGAGCGAGGGCGCACCATTGAAGAGGTGCTCTCGCAATACGAACGCACAGTGCGCCCCATGCATCTGGAGTTCGTTGAGCCCTCGAAGCGCAAAGCCGATGTCATTATCCCACGCGGTGGCAAAAACCACGTGGCTATTCACATGGTCCTTGCTCGGATTCGCGACCTGCTGCGTAAGGCGCAGTCTTCTCCGTTTTCGCAAGCCACGTAAATCGTCT
>CAZZCI010000230.1:0-4574 GCA_964653015.1 uncultured Rhodothermales bacterium | reverse complement strand
TGAGCTTCACACGCTCGGGCTCATCCTCTGCAATCGGAATCACCTTTAAGCGGTATTGGCGCCCCAGGTACCGATGCGTCTCGCCGCTCACATACTCGCGGGGCACACGCGCCTGTACAAAGTCGGCAAAGTCGTCCTGCTGGGTCACGATCCACCGCGCTCGCTTCTTGACTTTGTCGCGCACTTGCTGCGCTGTAGCGTCGTTTGGGGCGCGCACATCAACGGATTGGTCGGGGTGTACGTGAATGGCCAGCGTGGCGCGGGCGCTACGGGCCACGGTGTAGTGAATCGCGCGCTCGCCGTAGTGCACCGGTGTTGGTGCTTCCTTTGCGGAGGCCGGAGCAGACGAAATAGACGGTGTGGGGTTAGGCATTGCGGGTGCGGGCAATTTGCAGGGCTTCGTCGAGGATGAGGTCAATTTCGTCAAATGAGAGCTCCAACTCGTGGGTGCGACTCATCGCCAGCAAGGCGTCCTCAATCTCATTCCGCATGTCCTTTTCCACATCCGGGTTTCTCGTTTTCGCCCAGTCTACGATCTTCAGCTCCTCAATGATGTTTGTGATCCGGAGTCCCGCCTGCGCCAGAACGTCGTCGGAGACGTCTGCGCCCGTTTCACGGTCGCTGAGAACATCGCGCACGGTGCCGTAGTAGGCTTGCGCATCCGGCTGATTCACAAGCGGTGCGGGCACATTGCTTCCGCGATCTCGCAGCTGATCGCGCAGCGCCCCTACCTCCCTCAAATACGCCTCTGCTTCCATCTGGCGCTTGTTGTGAAATGCGTCGATGGTCTCCTGGATCTGCTCGGAGAACGCCCGGTAGAATGCCGGATCTTCATCCATCTTCTCGGTGGCAATCCGTTTCATACGGAAGGCGATCTTGTCGGCCTTTGAGGCGACGGACCCCGTTTCGCGCTTCACCTCCTCCCGAAACGCATCGCTCAGAATATCAACTGTGGCGACGACCTCGTTTACATCGTCGGCCGCTACGTGCTGATCGACCAGCTTTCGGATGCGCGACTCGTACGCCTTGAAGTCTACCGTGTCGTAATAGCGGTTCTTTACCGCTTTTCGCAGCGTGTCGAAGAACCGAAGATCTCGTGTGTATCGCTCGATAGTAGACTCGGGCGTGTTCTGGTGGAACCGCTCGCTGGAGAGCGCGACCTGAAGCGTGCGTCCAAACGCTGACAGCCGCTCGAAAAAGTCGTCGCGGCGTTTCTCGTCGGCCAGGTGGCGCTCCATCGCTTCGATGTCGTCGCGGTCAATCCCCTTGAAAATGCGCCAGACGGCCGCGTGCTTCTGCGGGAGGTCGTCTACGGCTTCGCGTACCGTGTGCAACGCTCCTTCCAGGTCGGGCGCGTCAAAGTCGGCCAGCGCGTCATACTCGGTAAGTGCCTCGTTCAACTCGCCCAGAATGCCCCGGTAGTCGATGATGAAGCCGTAGTCCTTTCCGGGAAACGGACGGTTCACGCGCGCAATTGCTTGCAGAAGCGTATGCCCACTCATTTTCTTGGTGATGTACAGCACCGTATTGCGCGGCGCGTCGAATCCCGTAAGCAGCTTGTCAACCACAATGAGCAGTTCGACGCCACCAGCCGACTTAAAGTCGCCAATAATCGTTTCTTCGTAGTTGTCTTTGCTTCCATATCGGCGCATCATCTCATCCCAAAACGCCTGCTCCTTCTCCTTGGCGGCCTTGTACACGTCCGTGTGGCCCGTTCGCGTGTCTGGCGATGAGATGATTACCTCGGCATCCACCGTGCCGTGGGCGTCAAAGAAGTCCTTGAGTTGAAGCGCAACGCTCTTGCTGGGGGCTGCAATCTGTCCTTTGAACGGGGTGGATTGCCACGTTTCTGTATAGTGGGATTCGATGTTGTAGACGACTTCTTCAAGCACCTGGTTGGAGGCGAAGATGGCGTCTTCGGTTGAAAACCGGCGGGCCAGCTCTTCGCGTTGCGCATCGTTGAGCGGCTCGGTTACGCGCTCGTAGTCACGATCAACGTACTTCTTATACACTTTTTGCTCCACATGGCGCCCTTCGTAGAGGAGCGGCATTACGGCTTCGTCGTCTACCGCCTGGCGGATGGTGTACGTGGGGTCGATAAAGCCGTCGAACTTGCGCGCGGTGTTCTTTTCTTGCTTGGTGAGCGGCGTACCCGTGAAGCCAATGGTACACGCCCGCGGCAGCGTCTTTTTCATGCGTGCATGCAGCGAGCCGTACTGCGTGCGGTGCACCTCGTCGATCAGCAGAAAAATGTTGTCGGAGGGATTCGTGTAGTCGTGCGCGTTGAGCGCGGCATCAAACTTATGCACCAGCGTGGTGATGACAGCATTGCCGGGGTCTTGCAGCAGCTCAAGCAGATGCGTCCCGCTCGTGGCCTGTTGGGGTTCTTTCCCACAGGCGCGAAAGGTTTTCCAGATCTGTTCGTCCAGGTCCACGCGGTCGGTCACAATTACGGCCCGTGGATTCTCAATGTCGGCATCCAGCGTGAGGGCTTTGGCGAGCAGTACCATGGTGAGCGACTTGCCGCTGCCCTGCGTGTGCCAGATGACGCCACCGCGCCGCCGTCCATCGTGTCGCCGTTTCTTAACACGCTCCAGCGCACTCTGTACGCCGAAGTACTGCTGCCAGCGGGCAATTTTTTTGGTGCCCGCGTCGAACACCACAAACTGATACGTAAGCTCCAGGAGCCGCTCTGGACGACACAGCCCGTACAACACCTTGTCTTGACGGGTCGGCAGCCGGTCCAGAAGGGCACCCACAGCGGCCTCTGGGTCGTTCTCTGGCTCTTTCCAGTACGCCCAGAACTTTTCCTCCGTCCCGGCGGTGGCGTACTTGACCTTGTTGGGCTGCGCGGAAATGACGATCTGTGCGTAGTGGAAGAGCTTGGGGATACCCGGCTCGCGCTTCTGGTTGCGTAGCATCTGGGAGATGCCTTCGGCCACCGCTCCGTCTTTGTCGCGCCGCTTGCACTCAATGACGACCAGCGGGATGCCGTTCACGAACAGCACCAGATCAGGACGCCGCGTGTGGGCGCGCCCGTCTACGGCAAACTCGGGCACCACGTGGTACACGTTGCGCTCCGGATGCGCCCAGTCGATGTAGTGCAGTTGGAAGCTCTTGCGGTCGCCCTGTATGTTCTGCTCGAAGCTCTTGCCAAGGGTAAGCAGATCGTACACGGCCTCGTTGGTCGCTACTACGCCCCGATCGGGCACGCTGCGCAGCGCTTCAATGGCAGCGTAGATGTTTTCGTCGGAGAAGGCGTAGGTGTCGCCTTTGTAGTTGATTTCGTTGAGGCGATGCAGTTGCTGTTCCAGTACGCCGGTGAGTAGCACGCGCGAACGCGAGCCCTCACGGTGGACCAGTGCTTCGTCGGGCGTAAGCGGTGTGTAGCCAACGGACGCCAGCAGCTCCATTGCGGGCGCCTGGGCGTCGTCGTGTTCTCGGTAGGAGGGCGTAGGCATAGCGTAGGTCAGGTATTTTGTCGATAATAAGGGAGATGAGGGCCGCAATAGGCTATCGCAAATGTTTTACTCTCCTTATGCGGGGTGAAGTAGATCTGTACGCAGTGCTTGCGACTCCCCCCGCCAAGAGTGAGGTGGCATTCTATTTCATATTGTTTGCCATCATGCGTAAACTTCCGGTCATCACCATGCATGTTCATAGAAAAAGGGATAATTGATTGTGTGATGCGAAAGGTGAACCCTGTTAGTCTGTCTATGACTCGTTAAGGTAATCCAGAACGGCTTGTTGAAATCGCTCGAAGGTAGATTGCAGCCGGTCAATACCCTCTCTCATGCGTTCCCAATCGAGCTCAACTCCATAGCTTGACCGAACAACGTGCCGAAACCCACGATACGCGCGCATCTCACCAGCCAGTGCGGCGTCGAATAGTGAAGGAAGAGACGGCTCTTCTTCCTCCGTGAAGCGTTCGAATAACTTCGCATGCCATTTTGCACCACGCGGCACCGAAATGCCATGGAATTGGGCAATGCGCTTGAGGATGTTCTCGGTACCATTGTAGAACTGCATAAGAAAGGCACCTCCGGCCACCTTTTCACGGAGGGTGGGTCGGTTGCTTCCTACATCGTGCCGCAGACGCACCAGTTCAGCAACCACAGTATCCATCTGCTCTAATTCGTCATGTACTTCTTCGCGCAGTTCGGTTTTGGTCATGGCGATTCCTCATCGTAAATAACACGCCCGCGTTCACGAACGCGCCGGGTAAATGTGCTCTCGGGCTCTAACGGAATGACATCAACGGGTACCGGAAGCGCAGCGTCGATCTCGGCAGCCAGCTTGTAGAAGTCCCAGCCGGGCACTCCGCCAATGGCAAGATCAAGATCGTGGGCCGCATCGGGGTTGGATTGCGCACGGCCAAACAGCATGACGCGAGAGGCCCCGTAGCGGCGTGCAATGGCTACGGCATCGTCCAGGTGGTTTGTCGTTACAGGCATCGTTTAAGCAGTCGGGTTGGGGGTAGATTCAACAGGATGATCAGCGGGCACGCGGACCGCACCGGTGAGTAGCTTCTGCATCATGCCCTTCTTTTGCTTCTGCAACGCCTCGCGCTCGGT
>CAZZCI010000229.1:0-4588 GCA_964653015.1 uncultured Rhodothermales bacterium | reverse complement strand
CGCTTGCGTCCCCGGCGATCTGTGGCATATCGCTAAACACGTACGTCCCACGTGCACTGGACGTGGCAACCCTGTCTCTCGGTCGATCCGTCTCTCGTGTCGGTACAGCAAAGACATGGCCTACTGTACAGCAGCCTCAGACGGATCCATCATGGTGCCCATAAAGAGGGGCAGGCCGGAGTCTTCTTCGTGGATTACGTAGAAAAACGGACGGTCAAGGACGACTTCAACCTGGCGGGGCATGCTTGTTACCCCCACGCCGACGGCCGTGGCTGCAGCAGCTTCGGTGCCGGTTTCATCCACGCGGATGTAGGTATGGTGCCGCGTGGCATCGGCCGCGAGGTACATCGGAGCTTCCGCGATGTTGAACTGGGCGGTGTCGCGCGTAAAGGCGCGTGCCATCCCCAGTGCTTGCATCTGCTCGCCAAAGTCCTCTACCGCATACTCCATCTCAAATGTCGGCATAGTCAGCGTTACCCGTGTGCGATTTTGGAGAGAAGCGGTGAGGTCTTGCCAGGTGGCCCAATCCATCGCATTCAACCAGTCGATAAGTGCAACATCGGCATCGGGTTGCACGAGCGTCATTCGAAAGCTGGCATCGCCGTAGTAAAGGCTCACCGCCTCGTAATCGTCGCCCTGGGCATGGCCGATCACGTCCAGTCCATCGGCTTCGGACTGCTCGTCGAAGCGCATCATAGGAACGGAGACGGTGCTATCGTCGGCGCGCGTAAATCGGCGCGCTTCGGTCTGTGCGTCGTCGAATGGAAGGGTCCAGGCCGCATCCAGGTAAAGTGCGTTCACAAGCATGAGAGCCAGATCGCGCGCAAAAGGCGGCTGCGCAATGTCATCGATGCGGCCTTCCGTTTGCTCGCTGACCCATGCATTGATGGCGTCGGCCAGCGCATCCTGGTCGCTAAAGTCGGCCGCTTCGGGCGTCATGCCAAAATGGGAGGCATTGGTATCCAAAAACGCATCGCGGACGCCCGCCTCAGCATCATACCAGATTTGATTGGCCATGCGCAGTGTTACGTCTTCATCAAGCTCTTCGAGCGCAGCACTCAGACTGCTTAGACTGCCAAGGGCCGCCTCGGTGTCCAGATTCGCAAGTCCCATCACCTCCTCCATCTCGGCACGGGTTTCGTCTTCAGCACCGTGCAGCACCATTGCAAAGGCCAGCTGGATGCTGTACGGCGATATCAAGTGTCCGGCGGCGTGACTAGGGATGTTAGCAATGCGATTCATCAAAGTGAACCCAAGTGTGCCAACGCCATCAACGACCTGCTCGTCGGTTTCCGTGAGCACATAATCCAGTCCGCGCCGCTCAAACGGGGCATCGGAATCAGGAGCAGCCTCGGGAGATTCGATAGCATCCACATCATTCGTTTCGACAGTGTCGGCAGGCATCGCGTCGGTTGTATCAGGATCGGTTGCATCAGGGTCGGCGGGGGCGTCGTTATCACATCCGGCCAGAAGCAGTGCTGCCAACAGGATGAGCGCGATCCAGCGCAGGGAAGCAGTCATGAGCACGAGTAGGTAAAACGAGAGGAGGGCATATTGGCTTCAAACTACGAGCACAGCGCCCGCAAAGTCAACTCGTGGCGGTGTCGTTCGGAAGCGGAAGCGCCGCAAAGTGCCATCCGCGAGCGCATCCCCAGCGAAGAATGGCTTCGACAGCGCTGAGCGTGACGGGCTCGGTCATGGGGTTGTCGTGTAGCACAACGATGCTGCCGGCCCGCAGGTGGGCGGTGGTAAAGCGCGTTACAGAGGAGGGCGAGGCCTGCGGCTGAAAGTCGGCGGGCATCACATCCCACATGACAACGCGTCCGCCGCGTGCATCTACCCAGCGGCATAGCGCCGGGGTGAGATGGCCGTACGGCGGGCGCATCAGCCGGACATGCTGGCCTGTAGTGGATGCGATGACTTCGGCTGTGCGCTCAAGCTCGCTGGTTACCACTGCATGATCGTGGCGCCACGGGTCCACATGGGTAAACGTATGATTGCCAAGCCGATGCCCAGCCTCTACAATCCGCCGCGTACGATTCGGATGGGCGGCCACATGGTGTCCGATTACGAAGAAGGTGGCGCGGGCGTTGTACTGGTCGAGGAGCCGAAGCAGCGGATCGGTTGCGATGGCAGTGGGCCCATCATCGAAGGTCAGGTAAGCAGTTCGTGGATGAGTAGGCGGGCTCTTCAGGCGCCACCAGGTAGCGGGAACGAAGGGCCGCAGTGGACGCGTTCCGACGCTGGCCCACCAGGGCAGCCAGCTATGCGATGCGGGCAGAGGGAGCATGTGTGCAGAGGCGGCGTGGAGGAATCGACGGCGTGTTACTCGGAGACGGTACGGCCTTTCCATCGGATGGCGCCAAACACGCCGTGCAGCGCAGCGCCCACAACGTAGACCAGTTGCAGCAGCGAGGCTGGAATGAACGAGCGCATCAGGTTACGGTGGTCTACCGTGTGAGAGGCCGGCAGAATCAGCAGCAGATCGGCGCCCATTTTAGCGAGGAGTCCGGCTACAGCCGGTTGGGAGAGCGCATCGGGATCGGAGAGCCCAACAGCGGCGGCTCCAATCAGTGCGGCATGCACGATAAGGATAGCGGCGGAGAGTAGCCACGGAATGGGGTGGTAGGAGCGGGTCGCGTGGGCCCACCGTTTGCGCTGGTTCCAGAAGGCGCGCCACGATGAGGCAGGGGCTGTTTCCACGCGAGCCTTTTCGTGCCACACGTAGCGTACGCGGTGTTCGGTGCGATAGGCTACGTGCTGCAGCAAGAGTTCGTCGGCAGCGAGTTGGTCGGCGAGTTGATCGGGGGGCAGGGCCTCGACGAGGGAGTGGTGCAGCCCCATATTGCCCCCGTTACAAATGGTTGGCACGCCCAGCCCGGCTGTACCGGCGCCGTACGCATTCAGCCCAAGAAATTCCAGCGCCTGGAAGCGCTCCATCCACAGTTCGTCATCGATGTCGTATCGCACGGGGCCACAGACCAGCGGGGTATCGGCAGTGCAAGCGCGGGCCATGGTCGCGGCCCAGGTGGATTCGGGCACGCAATCGGCATCGACCACCAGCACCACCTCGCCGGTTGCTTGTGTGCTGCCATATGCTACAGCGGCCTCTTTGCCTCGTCCGTGCTCGGCAGGCAGGCAATACACACGATGATCGGCAGCCGTCTCGGAGTGGTCGGCGCCTGCGGGCACGGCTGTGTTGAGGCGGGCTCGTGCTTTCGAGCGAGTCGCATCGCCGGAGTGATCGTCAACAACGATGATCTGCAGCGTGGTGTGCTCGGGGAGCGTTTGATTCTGCAATGCCGAAAGGCAGTCTCCAATGGTGGCGCCTTCATTGCGGGCGGGTACAACCACTGAAATCGAGTCGGGCACCGTAGCGTCGGTAGGAAGCGTTGCGCTACGGCTCCGTCCGTATGCAAGGGCAGCCATACCACACACGTACACTGCAAGAGGAATGGAAACGAGCAGCCACAGGGCAGAAGAAGTCATGCAGCGGGTGGAGGGGAGTCTGAGGATGGTGAGGGCACAGCCTGCTGTACAGGCACCGTATCGTGGGTGAAGGATAAGCCACGCAAAAACACGGCTCCTACGAGTGAAGGGGCAGCAATGTTGAGCGCGAACACGACCAGGGCGGCATTAAGCGCTGCTGCCGGATCGGCTCCGAAGAATGGCAAGAAAAAAACGGCGGCTCCTTCGCGCATCCCCAAGTCCATTAGGGTAATGGAGGGAATGAGATAGCGAATGTAGTAGGCCAGTGCGGCACCGGCCAGCGCAGGTCCCAGAGCTACGCTGGCGTCAAAAGCGATGACGAGCACAGCCATCTGTGCAATGAAAACGCCATATCGCATGGCAGACCAGCCAAAGGCGAGGACGGTGGCTCGTTTGGATAGCCGATTTAGAAAGGACAGATGCGTGCCCCACGCCATCCACCGCGATGGCAATTTTTTGGCGAGACGAAGCATCGTCCGCGGAGCAAGCAGTCCGGCAGTTACGAATGCGGCAAAGGCGATTCCGCCGATGAGGACGACGCCCCATCCAATGCCCCACCCGACCTCACGCGGCAGCCATCCGGTGTGCCATACATAGGCCAGCACAACGGTACCAACCCACAATCCGATGACCAAATCGATAAGGCGTTGCAGCAATACGGTCGCCGTAACGGACCATTTGTTGGGATATGCCACGCTGAATGCGCGTCCCGCATATTCGCCGATGCGTGCCGGGGTAAAGAACCCCACGGCAAATCCAGCCAGCACTGCTCGCCACAGTGTACGGCGTTCCATCTGCGGCATAAGAGGCGACATCAGGGCCGCCCAGGCGCGTGCATTGCCCCATAGATTGGGTATCACCATTGCCACAGATAACGCCAACAGCCACGGGTTGGCAGCCCGAATGGTAGCTGCCATGGCCTGGGGGTCTACGTACAGAACAAGCGCTCCCACAACGAGCACAGCAAGCACGGCTTTAGCCAGCGTCGAAAGCCGGGTGCGGAGCGAGGTGGTCATACGGACAAAAAGACGCTGGCTTGGTACGTGCACGTGGAGAACACCTTACATACAGACTCCGCAGCGCACAGTGCCGTGTCCAG
>CAZZCI010000228.1:0-4611 GCA_964653015.1 uncultured Rhodothermales bacterium | reverse complement strand
GATCTTCGTCTACATCGGGCCAATGCACGCCGTAGCCACTGGGACTGATTTCAAAGTTCTGGCGCTCTTCAGGGGTAGCCTCTTGAAGCCGCCAACTCCACGAAAGCGGTATGCTCACCACCCGGCCATCCACAAGTTCGAACGTGATACGGCCTTCGGTGTCGTTGGTCGGATTGACCACACGTACATCTCGAATTCGTTCGGAGGCATCAGGCATCGGTTCATTGCAATCAGAACTGTAGAAATGAAATCGATATGGACCTTCGCGAAAGGCAGTAGGCATCGCAGCATGATGGGAGATAGGTCTATTCCCCCAAAGGATATGCTCGTATGGTGGTACTGTTTATGCGGTTCCGTATAGATGTTGCATGCACGCACGAAAACGCCCCACCAGGCAGTTTGCGTCCAGTGAGGGCAAAGGCAGAGCAGCAAGGAGTGAATCAGGTCACGCAGGCAACGCTGTACACATAGCTACTTTGACACTGCAGATCCGTCGGAAAGAAGAGACGCATTCTGTGCGGAAGGCGCAAAATGAAGCGTGCGCTGGGGAAATGGAATCGTGATGCCAGCCTCCGCAAACCGCGCCAGCGCCTTGCGGTACACCGAGTTGCGCACCGAACGCTTGCCGCGCGGGCGGTCGATCCACACCAGGATCTGCAGCACGATCGCGTTGTCCCCCAGCGCAGCCACGTTCACCTCGGGCGGTGGATCGTTGTGAATGCGATCGGAGCTGCAGAGAATCTCCTGCAAGATGGCCGTGGCCCGGTCCAGGTCTGCATCGTAGGCAATGCCGATCGTCATCTCAATCCGCGTTGTCTGCTCGGGCAGCATATGGTTGATGATGACCTCTTTGCCGAGCACATCATTCGGGATCAGCACAATCTCGTTGTCGCGCGTGCGGATGACCGTCTTGTGCAGGTTAATCTCCAGCACATCCCCAATGTAGTCGCCCACCTGGATGCGGTCGCCCACGCGAAAGTTGCGGTCGGCGGTGAGCGTAACGCCTGCCAGCACGTTCGAGAGCACTGTACGAGCCGCCAGCGCCACCGCCAGTCCCACAATACCAAGCGAGGCGATGAACGCCGTGATCTCAATGCCAATCTCACGAAAGGCGATAAGAATACCGCCCGTCCAGATCAGGTAGACGGCTGTAAGGTCAAGCAGTCGAACCACGCGCTCGTCTACATCGGTGTCGGTGCGCTCGGCCATCGGTAGACCGTACTCCCGCACGATGGCCTTCACCAGGCTGGCAAAGATCCACGTTCCGGTAATGACGAGCAGCGCGTTCTGGGCGCCGCTCCACGCTCCGAATTGGGCCTGCACCTCCGGAATCCGGAAGAGCGCGTAGTTCACCGACCCCAGCGCCAGCAGCACGCTAAGCGGACGCGCGATGATGCGGAGGACAAGACCGTCGATCTGATAACGGCTGCGGTCGGCCAGCGTAGCCAGCCAGCGAAAGAGCCGGTACAGCAGAAAAGCGCTCGTGAATCCGGCCGCAACCAGCCCAAGCGACATCAGGAGGGTGTTAACAGCAATGCCGTTCATCGGCGGCCAACGTTAGGTAAGAGAGTAGATGTACGGTGCAAACCGCCCCGTGTGACCACTGCCACCGGTTTTCCGCTGCACGCCAGTAAGAGCCTGTCTGGGTTTGAGGGGGGACGCCGGGAGTGAGTTTCGGGTTTCTGGTTTGTTTAGCGTGATTCAGTCGGAGGGTGAGGATAGCCGGGGACGCACGCGGTCCCCGGGCGATCATTAAAGCCTGCTAAGCAGGTACTCCACGAGAGAGAGGTCCACAAGTCCACGTCCGCGGCGAAGCGCAGAGACAGAGGGGACAAAGCGGACTGGCGATGATATAACGCAGCTATCAATCACGGACCATTGAACCGCTACGAAATATTGAACCCATCAGATTTCACTATCACCGGTCCTTTTTCGTGCGTTTCTTCTTCCAACGCATCAACGAGGTAGGAAATGCAGTCTATCAGATTGGGAAGAACGGCTGGTTTAATGGACAAAATCATTATCCGGATGTCCCAACGCTGTAGATTTTGCTGTTCGGGAAACCCTCTGTCGAGTGTCACAAAAGCATCAAACTCTGATTCAGCTTGTTTCAAAAGCTCCGTGTCATCAAGATCATGCCATCCCCGATAGGATGCGGTCTCAACTGTGTAATCGTCTGGGAATTCGTGCCGGAGTCGCTGTGGAATGCAGTGATCCAGCAGAACGTTCATGCGTGCACTGTTGTATCGTAATCATTGTTTTTTATTTGATTGTACACATCCCTGACGATTTCAATATCAAGATTGTAGGTTTCCGCAAAGTAGTCAAGGCTATGGCCTGACTCTACATAATCGTTGATCAGGCTTATAGGAATTCTCGTACCTCGAAATACGGGAGCTCCTCCACACTTTTCTGGCCTTGTCTCAATGTGGCTGTTGTAAGGCATGGCATGTCGGTAACTGTAGCAAAGACTGTATTAAAGCGCTATCTTATTAACAATAGAGCTATCCAAAGTTCAATAGTTTCTTCTATAGGCTCCCGATTTCAAAAACCGAATTTTTAAAAGTTGACTTTCAGAATATCGTCTTTGAACTGTGTCCGCATCGCACCTACGGGTGCCTCTGCGCCATACGAAGAGCCGTAGCGCTGTGAGCGGTAGCGAACGAATACTCCTCCCTGCGGTCGGGGTGCTTCGCTCTG
This sequence comes from uncultured Rhodothermales bacterium, assembly GCA_964653015.1. GTDB lineage: Bacteria > Bacteroidota > Rhodothermia > Rhodothermales > Salinibacteraceae > Longimonas. The sequence continues at coordinate 1,911 of CAZZCI010000228.1, read as the reverse complement.
CTCGCAATGACAAGGGTGTGAGTTATTCACGGTACGGTAGGGGGCACATGCATTACCCGAAGATTGACCTGTGACAGATGTAATAGTGCTCGTACGTGTTTAGCGGCGTGTAGCCCAGGATCAGAAGCGAAGTGGATATCCCGCGATCATTAAAGGTACTCCACAAGAGAGAGGTCCACAAGTCCACGTCCGCGGCGAAGCTCAGAGACAGAGGGGCGAGGCGGACTGCGATGATGGAAACCACGTATCAATCACGGACTATTGAACTGCTGCCTCCCAACATTCAGGTGGTGGCAGTGCACGATCGCCCAAAACAAAAACGCCCCGCTGCAGGTCGATGCAACAGGGCGCGTTCATCAAGTATCAAGTCAGTGCCCAAGAGAGGACTCGAACCTCCACGGCCGTAAAGGCCACTAGCTCCTGAAGCTAGCGCGTCTACCAATTCCGCCACTTGGGCAAGATGTACCACACATCAGGCGGTTTTGCTGATGCGCACTCTCATAATCTAAATGCACAGGGAAGTTCCACCCGAGAAACCAAGGTCCTGTAAAGGCAACTGTGGACGCAACCGTTCCGGAACCTGCAGCCCGCACCGATTCGTAACGGAACCCCCGCCCATGCGTGGGGCTCGCGTACTTTGTCCCTGATGCCTGTTGCTACAATGACGGTAGCCAAACGATTCCGCTGGGAGGCCGCCCACCGCCTGGCCGACCATCCAAGCCTGTGCCGCAACCTGCACGGGCACTCGTACACCTGCTGGATCGAGCTGGAGGGATCCACCGGCCCCTCGGCTATGCTGGTAGACTTTCAGGATCTGAAGCGCGTGGTGGCCCCGCTCATCGATGCCTGGGATCACTGCACGTACGTCCACCGCGCTGACACCGACCTGCGGCAGGCGCTCGCTACGCTGGGGGTGAAGCACTATCTGCTCGATGGCCCCAGCACCACCGAGTATCTGGCGGATTATGTGGCGCACTACCTGGGCACCCACGGGTATGCCATGCTGCGCGAGCACGGCGTAACCGATCTGCAGGTGCGCGTGCAAGAAACCGAAACCTGCTACGCCGTCACCCAAACACCGATTTCAGCGTGTGCAGAAGCGCAGGCGCCCCGCATTGACGACGCCCTCGTTCATCCCGAACCTGCTGCCGCCTAACCGCTATGGACCCCGATCTGTATCCCCCTCACACGCCTGCCGACCAGGCCCTTGTCCTCTTCTCGGGCGGACAAGACTCGACCACCTGCCTGTTCTGGGCACTCCATCACTTCGACACCGTGCAGGCCGTTGGCTTTTCGTACGGACAAACGCACGCGGTGGAGCTGGAGCAGGCGCAGACCATTGCCCAGGACGCGGAGGTTCGCTTTGATGTGGTTTCGCTCGATGACTCCCTCACTGGGTCTGCACTCACGGGCGATGGCGAGGACATGGATGCGCCCCACGACCACGATGCCGACCTGCCGGCTTCGTTTGTGCCCGGACGCAACGCGCTCTTTTTGAGCACTGCAGCCAGCATGGCCTACACACGAGGCATCCACGACATTGTGGGTGGCATGTGCCAAACCGACTACTCTGGCTATCCGGATTGCCGACGCACGTTTATCGACAGCATGCAGACGAGTCTGTCACTGGCGCTGGATGCCGATGTGCGTATCCACACGCCCCTTATGTATCAGACCAAGGCCGAAACCTGGAAGCTGGCGTATGACTTGGGCGTGCTCGACACGGTACGCCGCAAGTCGCATACCGATTACTACGGCAACCGCGAGCAGTGGAACGAGTGGGGCTACGGAGCGCTGGATAACGCCGCTTCGCGCCTGCGGGCCCAGGGCTATCAAGAAGCCAAAGAAAAAGGGTGGCTGGGAGAGACGCCTTAACATCACTTCGTTGTCTCTCGTGGCGAGGCACCACAG
>CAZZCI010000227.1:2409-4611 GCA_964653015.1 uncultured Rhodothermales bacterium | reverse complement strand
TAGCGGCATCAGGGTGACCTGCGGGCGCGACAATATGCTGTGTCTCTTGGCGAGGACCACAGGTATGACTTACGCTTCTCCGCGCCGATAGGCCTCTGGGACGCTCCAGTGGAACGCTTCAGCGTCCTCAATCCACATCTGGTGCGTTACCTCGGGTCCATTACGTCGGAAGCAGAACATCCGTTTGTCCGTCGCGACGCAGAAGGGCCAAAGGTCATGCCGGTTGTACATCGCGACGAGGGCGTGGCGTTGCTCTCGGGGGCAATCTTTATTCGCTGCGTTCGTGGGTCTCGTCGGCTGTTGTATCGGGGGCCGCCTGTTGAGCCATTTCCCAGTCTCCTACGTCAGCGCGTACGCTTTGGAGCGAGTCGACAACGGCTTGGTACACATCGCGGTAGGCGGCGGGATGCTCGGTGTAATGCGCCTCGGCGGCCTCAAACGTGGCAGCATCAACGCCATGCCAGGCGAGTACCGTGTCACGGGGAATGGGGCTCACTTCATCGTCGACCTCGCCCCGCATCTCAGCAAGATGAAGATCAACGAGCACGGCCGTCATGGCGTCGGGGGGAAGGGGCGGATCCGGATCGCTGGCACATCCGGAAGCCACGCCGCCCACAGCCAGCATGAGCACGATCGCTCCCGGTATCCAGCAGCGAGGGGCTAAACAAATCAAACGGTTAATCATCGGCAGCGAGCGTAGCTTCATCCTCGTCATCCGATGCCCCTTCTGCCTCCACACGTGTTCGGAAGGTGTGAGCAATGACCTCCATCTGTCGGAGGAAATCGCGCTTGTCGTGCTCGGGGGCAAAGACATGGCCATCGATCATATACACGCGATCGGTATCCTGATCGTAGAAGGTGTAGTTGACAAATGGTCCTCCGGCGCCGCGTTCCTGCAAGGTTTCTGCGTCTTCGTCTGCGCGGTACACCATATGCCAAAGTCCACGGGTTTGGTAGCCATACCGCCCTAAGTGATCGACCTCGTGGGTGTTAAGCGGACGGCGATAGTCGGTGCGAACAAAGCTGCCCAGATTGCCCCGGATGTACTTTTCGTTGAGCGAGTCGCGCCGTTCGTAAATCCACTCGGGGGTCATTTCGCTGGGCGACATGCCATCCACGTAGTGGATCATGAGCTCGCGTCGTGAGTCTGCCAGCACGCGACGCAGCCACATGAAGCCGGTGTTTTCAGTGGTCGTGTCAATCGCAATCTGATAATCATGCTGTACATTGACGGCAAAGTCGTGCCGTGTCATAAGCGTGTCTTCCAGATCGAACTGACGCGCTCGCCTAAACATATCGCGCTCCATGCGTTCGAGCGTGATCTCGTGGAAGTCCGACCGGACGCGTTCGCCGTGGCGCTCCAGCGCATCGATGAGCTGCTCGGTATCGGCAGCGGTCATGTAGTAGATTTTCTGGCTGCGCCGCCACAGGTCGGGGCGCGATACGATCGCGGGGTTGCCATCGCGAACGGTTTCGAGCGCATCGTCAGAGAGCCGATTCCGCAGAAAGTTGGCCAGGTTCGACTGATCGCTCAGCGGCGCGATAAACACCACGTTTTTGTGACCCTGCACCATGTCGAACACCCGGTCAGAGTCCAGATGGACTTGCCGAAGGTCAAATTCGCGTTCGGGAGCGGGCAGGGTTTCTACATAAGGCGCCAGATTATCGCGAATGGATTGCCCCAACCCGGTATCCCAGTGTACGCTATCGACAACCACCATAATTTCGCTTTCCTGACCGGTGGCCCGAGGGCGGTAGTCGCCATCCAAAAACCCATCGCATCCGGCTAGCACCACAATGGCCAGCGCGAGAATGCCAATACTGCGAAGTGTGTACGTCATCATAGTGGGATTCCGTTAGGCGGGAGCATGCAGGGGATGCAAAAGCCGTAAACTTCTATGCTTCTGGATTGCTCCCCGCAAGAACTGGACCCTCTTTTAGCGCACGCGCAAACTGGCGGATGCGGCTGTAGCGTTCTTCGTCAGACAGCGTGTCGTCATCCCAGCAGCGCTCGATTTCTTTAATCAGCGCCGACCCTACGATGAAGCCATCGGTGTGCTGCGAGAGCTCCATCGCATCGTCGTGGGTGGCGATGCCGAATCCAACCAGCAGAGGGTTCTGTGTAACCAGCGAGCGAGCGCGTTTCAGATACGACTGTACGGCCCCGCGCCCGTCAAGACGCGAGCCGGTAAGCCCCGTAAC
>CAZZCI010000227.1:0-2309 GCA_964653015.1 uncultured Rhodothermales bacterium | reverse complement strand
AACGTAGCGACCGTGTCGAACGCGTCGTCCATCGTAACGCCATGCGAGAGCGCGCGGGCGCTGGAGCGCTGGATCGGCAGGCCTTCAGCCAGCGGGTCGCTAAACGGCATGCCCAGTTCGATGAAGTCGGCCCCGCCCGCGTCGATCGCGTGCAGGATCGGGACGGTGGCCTCGGGGGTCGGGAAGCCGTTGGTGGTGAAGAGGCCCATCGCGGGGGTGCCATCGGCACGGCAGGCGGCAAGGGTGTCAGAAAGTCGAGACATTGGGTTAGGGGTGGAGGGTTGGACGGGTGGAGGAGGCGTTACCGGTGCTTGGCGATGGTTTGCATGTCTTTGTCGCCCCGGCCTGAGCAGTTGAATACAATGATGCCCTCGGGACCGACTTCACGGGCGAGGCGCTCCATGGGTGCCATGGCATGGGCGGTTTCGAGTGCCGGAATGATCCCTTCCTGCTCAGACATCACACGCACACCGTCCATCGCCTCCGCGTCGGTAGCCGACACGTACTCTACGCGTCCAGTGTCTTTGAGATGCGAGTGCTCGGGGCCGATGCCGGGGTAGTCGAGTCCAGCAGAAATCGAATGCGCGATTTCCACCTGCCCGCGCTGGTCCTGGAGCAGATAGCTCATGGCGCCGTGCAGCACACCTGGCGTGCCCTTCGAGAGCGTTGCCGCGTGGCGTCCGTTGAGCCCCTCGCCGGCGGCCTCTACACCCACCAGGCGCACGTCTTCGTCGTCGATATACGGATAGAAGATGCCCATTGCGTTTGAACCACCGCCCACGCAAGCAACTACGGCATCCGGACATTCGCGTCCCTCATGTTCGTCGAGCTGTGCGCGCGTCTCGTCTCCGATAACGCGATGGAAGTTGCGTACCATCATCGGGTAGGGGTGGGGGCCCACCACCGAGCCGATGATGTAGAACGTGTCGCTGGGATTGGAGACCCAGTCGCGGATGGCTTCGTTCGTGGCGTCTTTGAGCGTGCGGCTGCCGCTCATAGCCGGACGCACCTCGGCGCCCATCAGCTCCATGCGTTCTACGTTCAGGCGCTGGCGCTCCATGTCTTCCTCGCCCATGAACACGATGCAGTCCATACCAAACTTGGCGCACACCGTGGCCGTGGCCACGCCGTGCTGTCCGGCGCCCGTTTCGGCAATGATGCGCGTCTTGCCCATGCGGCGCGCAAGCAGGATCTGCCCGATCGTGTTGTTGATCTTGTGGGCACCGGTATGGCAGAGGTCTTCGCGCTTGGCGTAGATTTTCGCGCCGCCGTAATAGTCGGTCAGACGGTCGCAGAAGGTGAGCGGGGTCGGGCGCCCTACGTACTCGCTCAGGAGCGTGCGATACTGGGCATCGAACTCGGGGTCGGCCTGGGCGTCGGCGTAGGCCGCGCGCAGCTCTTCAAGCACCGGAACGAGGATTTCTGGCACGAAGGCCCCGCCGTATGGGCCGAAGTGGCCCGTTTGGTCGGGAGCCGCATAGCGTGTGTCTGAGGAGGTGGCGTCAGTAGCTACAGCAGGAGCGTCGGACATGGGTTAGGGGGTTTTGGGTGTAGGAGAAAGCAGGCAGGATGTACAAGGGATGCAGCGGGCTACGGGGCGTCTGCCGTGTCTTCAGCGAGTTCGTCTTGTACGGCGCGAAACGTGTCGAAGAACGTGTCGATCTTATCGAGGCTTTTCACGCCCGGGGCGGTTTCGAGTCCACTCGACAGATCAACTGCATACGGACGCATGGTATGCACGGCGCGCTCTATGTTGTCGGCATTGAGTCCGCCCGCCAGGAAGAGGCGGTAGTCGGCGGCCAGGTCGCGCGCTAGCCGCCAGTTGAAGGACTCGCCGGTGCCGCCCCACACACTGCTGTTGTGTGTATCGAGCAGAAACGCCTCAACCACGTCGGTGTAGGGGGCCATGAGCGCGCGCAGCTGATCAGACGACGCATCGTGGCGTACGCGAATGGCTTTGATAACAGGCCGATCGATCTGTGCACACACGGCAGGCGGCTCGGTGCCATGCAGCTGTACGTGGGTGAACCCGGCTGTCTCTACCGCGTGGTTCACGGCATCGGCATCGTCGTTCACAAAAACCCCTACTGAGTTGATGCCATGCACCCACTCCAGAATCTTGGCTACCTGCTTCGGACGGATATAGCGCGGGCTCTCTTCATGCTGGATGAAGCCGAGGTAGTCCGCGCGTTTTCCGGCCAAATACCGGGCCGCTTCAAGATCGGTGATGCCGCAGACTTTGATCTTTATTGGCATGGCTCGTTTAGGGATGGACGGGTGGAGGGATGGATGGGTTGGAAGGTTGGAGG
>CAZZCI010000226.1:2030-4618 GCA_964653015.1 uncultured Rhodothermales bacterium | reverse complement strand
TCGCTGTCAGATCAGGCACCGTGGTGGGCGTATCATCGGGTCCCAGTGCGACAAGTGTAAACGTGCCCGTGCAGGCCAAGATGCGCTCGTACTGATCCATCGGTTCGATGAACATATCGGTGCGCACGCACATCGACGAGGTGCCGGTATCCACCACGCGGGCCACCAGTTCTACGATCGTACCTTCGGGAACGGGCTCTTGAAAGTCGATTTCACCGCTGTTGACCGTAACAACTTTGGAGCGACACCAGCGCGTGGCACAGATGAACGCCGCTTGATCCATCCACGCCATGGCTGACCCGCCGAAGAGCGTATGATAGTGATTGGTATCGCCGGGAAAGACAGCCCGCACCATACGGGTGGTGGCATCGGGCGAGAGAGGGCATGACAATCGGTTGGGGGTTGACGTATCAGACATAGCAGGGGGATCCGCAAAGAGAAAACCTCGAACGCCCCAACAGCGCACGAGGCCACTGATGCCTGCAAACAGCAGAGCAAAAGCCATCTCCCCCAGAGGAGAATGGTACGGTCTAGCTCTACTCGCAATCTACGGCGGATCATGCATCCCAGAACGCGTGGGCGCGGCGCATGACGATGCGGAAGGCACAGCCAGTCGCCGTTCTATTGCATCAAACGGGCATTCGGACTCTTACCGTTGCGCGACAGCGCCGGAGTTCCACCGGACTTCCCCCGAGACACTACACGATCTAACGTCATGTCAGATCATACAGCCGCCGTGCCACGACAGCACAGCCTTGATGGGTATGTGGCTTGTATGATACGGCGGCTTGTGCATAAGTGTCAAGCCGCAATCATACCCGACTCGATTACGGCAGCAGACGTTCGGGGGTCAATCCGGCAGGTTAAGCCGTGAGGCGGGCAGCCAGGCCCACTCAGCGGTGGCTTCGACGACTGTTTCACCCCCCATCATGAGCGTCACCGGCACATCCACGCGACCAATGGGACGCGCACTGAGACGCTCGCGCGTGTCGGCATCAAGCGAGGCGGTGGCCGTAGTCCGTTCGGGCGCCGGACGCTGAAACGATACGTCGAGCGTGCGAATGACGGGCACGCTTTCGTCGGGAATGTTGAGTGCCGTAACAAGGCCCGAAGCTGTCTCGGCCAGGAGGGCCAGCGCTGCCGCGTGCATCGTGCCGATGTGGTTGGCCACGGCCCGCTCGGCATCCAGCGCGACAGTTACCGACTGCGGCGTGTACGTATGGATGTGCACGCCGGCGGTATCTACAAACGGAATGGTCTGGCCAATGGCGTGCGTAATGCCATCGGGACGAAGGTCGTCGGGACAGTCGGCAAAGCGACGGGCAATTGCAGGAAACGGGTTGGCCATGCGAGTGGAAGTCTCAGGATGATGAAGGGAATAGATGGGTCACATCGATCTCAAACCCATCAATAACGGTGGATGTGACGCGTCCCGTTTCGACCACACGGGCCTGCTGCACAAATCCAGACTCGGTGTTGGCGTGCACTTCAACGGACTGCGTGCTGGGGTCGAGCGTCCAATACTCGCGTACGCCGTGTTGCTCATACAGCCGCTTCTTGACGCCCACATCGCGATGGGCCGTGGATGGAGAAAAGATCTCCACCACAAGATCGGGCGCGCCCTCAACGTGCTGGTCGCTGATGATGTCGTCTCGCGTGCTTGCGATATACATCAAGTCGGGCTGTATCACCGTATCTTCTGCAAGCCGAACATCCATTGGAGCCGCAACGACGGTGCCGCTTTCGTGGGCCTCGACATAACGAAACAGAGCGGAAGCGAGCCGCAGCGATACCTGCTGATGCTGAAATGACGGAGATGGGGCCATGATGAGCGCTCCTTCGATCAGTTCGTAGGGGGCACCTTCGGGCAGTTCGGCATAATCGGCATGTGTATAGCGCTCCTTTTCGGGGATCGGAATCCTTTCTGACTGTAAGCCCTGGATTGCCTGCATGTCAAATCCTGGTTCTATGTTAGGATGCAGCGTCGGCTTGTTGCCCCTGCTGGATGTGAGTAATTTTCCATCATCCGATGGCCCATCTCTCTTTCATCAAGATGAGAAGAGCGGTCCAACCTCCAACTCAAACTCCGGCACTACCGTAGACGAAACCATTCCCGTTTCGACCACACGGGCCTGCTGCACAAATCCAGACTCGGTGTTGGCGTGCACTTCAACGGACTGCGTGCTGGGGTCGAGCGTCCAATACTCGCGTACGCCGTGTTGCTCATACAGCCGCTTCTTGACGCCCACATCGCGGTGGGCCGTGGATGGCGAAAAGATCTCCACCACAAGATCGGGCGCGCCCGCAACGTGCTGGTCGCTGATGATGTCGTCGCGCGTGCTTGCGATGTATATCAGATCGGGCTGTACGATGGTATCGTCGGTGAGGAATACATCCAAAGACGCAAAGAACAGTTCACCGGATACGCTCTGGTCTTGGGTATCAAGGTGCTGCTGTATGGCCCAGGCCAGGCGGCGAAGCACGCGTTGGTGTTGAGCAGACGGGGAAGGAGACATGACGAGTGCTCCATCAATGAGTTCATAGGGCGCGCCTTCGGGCAACTCGCCGTAGTCGGCGTACGTGTAGCG
>CAZZCI010000226.1:0-1930 GCA_964653015.1 uncultured Rhodothermales bacterium | reverse complement strand
TGATACAGACGACCCGCGTTCGGGTGCCCCCACGTGCTACACCGCCGTCTGCGAACCGGTATCCACCACGGTTTCACCTTGAAAGAGCGATTGCCGTGCAAAATCTTTGGCAAGCATGTACCCGTCGTAGTGTGCACGGCGCGCAATATGATCGATCCCCTGAGCCGTAAAGTACTCAACGACCGCGATCGGTCGGCGCCCTTCGCCCTGAACCGCCCACTGCGCATGATTGATTAGCAATGCCGCTTCAAGCGCATGGGCGATGGTATAGGCAAACCGCCGAGCGCCTGCTTCTAGCGCAGCCTCCCCTCGGTTTTCGAGGGTGTCGGCAAGCCACTGCACAGCTGACTTAAAGGCATCCTGGGCGATCTCCATCGCATGCACCAAGGCGGGCGTTTCTATGCCTTCAGCACACCGCTTGATTTCGTTGTGAACCGCCTCCAGTCGTCCATCGCGGCGAAGCGAGCGCAAGGCGATTAGCGACATCACGTTGGTGGTGCCTTCCCACACCGGCAGCGCATACATGTCGCGGATGAGTTGTGGGATGCCGGTTTCTTCGATGAACCCGGACCCCCCGAAGGCTTCTAAGAACTCGCCCCCCGAGTCGACCGCCTGGCGGGCGGTAATAAGTTTGGCCAGCGGCGAGATGGCACGGAGCAGATGGTGTTCTTGGTGCGAGATTTGATCATTCTCCTCTTTGCCAACAAGCTCGGCAAAGCGAAAGGTAAGATGGAAGGCCCCCTCGAACGTCGCCTGCACATCGGCCAGGGTGTCGTAGTGGAGCGGCTTTTCGATGATGGGTGTACCAAATGCCTCGCGCTTGCGGGCATAGTCGCGTGCCAGCGCCAGTCCACGCCGCATGGAGCTTACCGCAATGAGTGCATTCCAGAGGCGCGCCCGGTCTACCATGGGCGTAAGATGACGCGTCCCGTGCTGCAGTTCGGTAATCGGGTACGCCACGGCTCCGTCTAGCGAAACCTCCGACACCGGCAGCTTTTTCGCGCCCATACTCTCCTTGAGTCGGTTTACCTTGATGCCGTCCTCCGGCGAATCCTGATGATTGTCTCGAATGGGCAAGTAAAACAGCGAAAGCCCCCTGCGGCCTTTTTTATTCTCGGGGCGGGCCAGCACAATGGCCATGTTGGCTGCAGTAGACGACGTAAACCACTTGTGTCCGTATAACCGCCATTCGCCGTTTTCATAGCGGGCTTCGGTATCCACTTTGCTGAGGTCCGTTCCGCCAGCTTGTTCGGTACGCCACTGCCCGCTTGTCCAAAACGTCTCGGGATCGCGGCTCATCAGGTGAGGCATGACCTCATCCATGAGTGGCTGATTCTCGGAGCGCAACACGGTGGCAATGGAGCCGTCGGTGGTGGCCAAAAGAAACCCCATCATATCCGATGCGGGCAGCAACAAGTATCCGAGCGCACTTTGGTGAACGCGGCTGAGGGGACCGTGCTCGCCCTCGTATGCGGTGGATACCACTCCATACTCGGCCACCATAGGAAGCACGCGCTCCCACACCTCGGTCAGTTCGATTTTGTCGACCCGGTCGCCTGTGGGGTCCCATTGCGTAAGTCGAGGCGTATTCGGACGATCTTGCAGCTGAAGGTCGTACAGGTCGCCGCCTACGTGCGCGCCCAGTTCTTCGAGTTGCGGCTTGATGGCAGCATACATATCGGCATCGCACACGCGTTGCAAGTAGCTCCGCAGCACGCGGTCGGTATCAAATTGGTTGCCTAAGTCGGCCAGCTTACGAGACATATACAGAACACAGATCAATAGAGACAATAACGGGTGCTACGCCCTCTGTATATGCAAAAGTCTAGCCACTGGTTAGCCCCTGTGTGGGGGCATCTCCCACTCGATTTGTGGGGGACACCGATCTTTCTTGTAAATACAAATACGGGTGGGAGGCGACGCAGTGCCC
>CAZZCI010000225.1:2114-4626 GCA_964653015.1 uncultured Rhodothermales bacterium | reverse complement strand
ATAGCATCGCATTCAGAATGCAAGACACCACGACAGCCAGGGCCGGCGAATCCATCGGAGCGATGGCTCGTAGATAAATGCTGGACCGCATCGCTCTTTCACTCCCAACTGCTTGCGCATGATTCTGCCCATTTACGCGTTCGGACACGACGCCCTACGTCGCGACACTGAGCCGGTTGATGCCAATACCGACGAGGTGCAAACGCTTATCGACAACATGATCGAAACCATGCGGGCCGCCGAAGGGCTCGGCCTGGCTGCCCCGCAAGTCGGGCGTACCGAACGGATCTTTGTAATTGACCTGACGGATGTGGCCGCCGCGCTTGAGGACGATGGCGAAACGGTGCCTCCACAACCTATGGTGTTCATCAACCCGGAAATTACCGGGGAAAGCCGGGCGAAATGCTCGTTTGAAGAAGGGTGCCTATCCATTCCCGATGTACGCGAGCCGGTCAAACGGCCTGAGGCGATCGATATTGAATACCTGAACCGGGATTTTGAGCCCCAGACGGCCTCGCTCGATGGCATGCTTGCCCGGGTAGTTCAGCATGAGTACGATCACCTGGAAGGAGTGCTCTTTACCGATCACCTGAGCGTGTTTCGTCGGCAGCTCTTGCGACGCGTCTTGCGCCGCATGGCCGACGGACACGTTGAGGCCCACTATCCGATGCAAACGGCAGAGGACGACATCATACCGGCCACCGCATAAGCACCTGGCTTGATTGCTCAACTGAAGCTCCGAGCAGCTTCATACCAAATCTGGGCGGCATTGCGGCGCCACCTCGTTGCAGAGCACTGGGAATGGACGCGTAGCTGAGCGCTTTACCCATCCAGACCTCCACAAGCCCACCCATAGGCCCGATCCTCCGTCGATTTTCACGGGGGGCGGCAGAGGTGTCGTTGCAGTTCGGCACGTCATCCGATAGGTTGCGTATCCTGCATGTGCACCCGTATTCCACGGGCGCGCTTCGTCGTTCTGTTTGGGCTGATCCACTGCGTATCCCCCTATGGCAACCTCCACCAAAAAAGGCCGCACGCCGCTGATGCGGCAGTACTACGGCATCAAGGAGCGCCACCCGAAGGCCGTGTTGCTGTTTCGCATGGGCGACTTCTACGAGACGTTCGATGAGGACGCCAAAACCGTAAGCCGCATTCTGGGCATTACGCTAACGACTCGCAACAACGGGCAGGCCGACGATGTGCCGATGGCAGGCTTTCCCCACCACGCCATCGATAGCCACCTGCCCAAGCTCATCCGCTCGGGGCTGCGCGTGGCCATCTGCGAGCAGATTGAGGATGCCAGCAGCTCCAGCGGCAAAGTGGTAGACCGCGACGTGGTGGAGGTCGTCACCCCTGGCGTGTCGTTCCGCGATCAGCTGCTAAACCCGAAGCAATCGACCTACGTGGCTGCTGTGCACTGGAACGACGATACCGCGGGCGTATCCTTTCTGGATGCAACGACGGGCGAGTTTGCCGTCACCGAGGTGCCCGCTCCGGATGTGCTCCCGCTCTTGCAATCCATCGCCCCCTCCGAGATCCTCGTCGATAAGCGCCAGAAGGGCCGCGTGCCCGATCGCATGGCGAACGAGGTCGCGGTTACGCCGCAAGAGGACTGGGTCTTTGGCTACGATTTTGCCTACGAAACCCTCACCCAACATTTTGACACCCACTCGCTGAAGGGCTTCGGCGTAGAGCACATGGACACCGGGCTCCTGGCAGCGGGCGCGGTGCTGCATTACCTGCAGGAGACGCAGAAAGGCACCGTGCCGCATATCCGGCGGATTCAGCGGTACGAACAGGACGAGCACATCGCCCTGGATGCCGAAACCAAGCGCAACCTCGAACTGGTGCGCCCCATGCAGGAAGATACCGAGGGCGCGCTCATCGATATGCTGGATACCACGCAGACGCCCATGGGTGCCCGGCTCCTGCGCTCCTGGCTCGTGCGTCCCCTGCGCGACGTGGCTGCCATTCAAGCGCGGCAGGACGCCGTAGCGCACTGGGTCGCAGCCCAATCCGACCGCGCCGACTTGCGTGAAGAGCTATCGCAAGTGGGCGACCTGGAGCGCCTGGCCAGCAAAGTGGCCACCGGCAGGGCGCGTCCGCGCGATCTCATCGCGATCAAGCTCACGCTCAAGCAGCTCCCGCGTCTCAAGCCGTTTGTCACCGATACGGGATGCGAAGCCCTGGCGGACCTAAACGACGCCCTGACGCTCTGCCCCGACGTGGTCGACCGCATCCAGGAGGCGCTTGTGGATGACCCGCCTGCAAAAATAAGCGAAGGCGGACTCATCCGCGATGGCTACAGTGACGAGCTTGACGAGCTCCGTGAGGTAGCCGCCTCGGGCAAGCAATGGGTGGCCGATATGGAGCAGGAAGAGTCCGAGCGCACGGGCATCCCGTCGCTCAAAGTCGGGTTCAACAAGGTGTTTGGCTACTACATCGAAGTCACAAACACGCACACCGAGAAGGTGCCCGACCGCTACATCCGCAAGCAGACGCTGGTGAACTC
>CAZZCI010000225.1:0-2014 GCA_964653015.1 uncultured Rhodothermales bacterium | reverse complement strand
GAGCGCCTGGACCGCGTGCGCAACTATCGCATCCAGGTGCAGGAGCACGACGGCGAGATTATCTTTCTGCGCAAACTCGTAGCAGGTGGAGCCGACCACTCGTACGGCATTGAGGTGGCTCGTATGGCGGGACTGCCTGACCTGGTGATCCATCGCGCCCGCGAAATTCTGGCGCACCTGGAGCAGCAAGATCTGGCGGTGGATACGGAGGGGGCTTCCAATCCCGATGCCGCCGCGCCCGACGCCGACGAGGTGCCGGATATGGAAGACGGCGTGATGGGACAGATGTCGCTTTTCCAGCAGGCCGATCCCAAGGCCGAAGCCCTCAAAGAAGCCGTGCAGTCCATCGACCCCAACCGCATGACGCCCATCGAGGCGCTCATGAAAATTGCGGAGCTGAAGGAGCTGTTGGAGTAGGGGTGGAGGGATGGATGTGTTTGATTCAAAAGCGAGCGCGGCGGGAAGCCAACTCGGAATGCTCCAAGGTGCGTAGCGTGCTAAAGTGATGCGAAAGAACGCTTTTAGCACGTGCTTCCCGCTACGCATAGCTCGCTTAAGGTTTTCAATCGGATCATGGAAGCTTACTCTACCTCCCCGATTTCAAACTCAACCACATCGCCCGGCACAAATTCGTCGGTACGGAAAAATTCAGTTCCGCCGTCTTCCTCAACGAAAACAGTCCCGGTGCCCTCTTCATCTTCTGGGGCTAGCACACTAGCAGAAACACCAATGACGGTCCGGTCTGAATCTGACTCCTTGAGGGTAATCGTATTTCCTGCCCCCCCTACTCCAGACCCTCCTGCCGCTCGCTCATCACATTCGCCGTCGTCGTAACAGATCGTGACGTGGCGGTCCATCGGTGCCATGCTGACAGTCGTCATGGGCTGGTCGTTCGATTCCAAAACAACCTGAATGGCACCAGTAGCATTGGCCAAATTGTCTTCGGTTGGGTCATCGCTAACGGAATCGTCACCGCAGGCCGACAACGTAAGAAATAGCGCCAACAGTCCTGTTAAAACAATTACGGCTTTGCCAAAATTCGCACCTTTGGAAAAGGTCATGATATCATTTTTGAGTAATGAAAAACAAACATCGGGCACAAGTCTCTAATGATCAATGCCCTCGCACTATATCATACGTAAGCCACCGGAGGAATGCGGACAAAAGAAGCCTTCCTCCGCACCCAGGCCGTTTGACACGTTTCGGAAAGCCGTCCACCATTTGCAACAAAGCCCCGTCGCACTCATCTTACCCACCCGATCTGTTCACAAAGACTTTGAGATGCTATGCACCGTGCTATCGCTCCTGTGGTCCTGGTTGTAATCACGCTGCTTCTCGCGACGGCCTGCGAATCACCGCCCGAAACGCCAGAATCGGCGATTCCCGATGGTGAGCGCATTGACCTTACGCATCCGTTCAATGAGGAAACCATCTACTGGCCCACCGCCCCCCAAACCTTTGAACTGGAAGAAGACTTTGTGGGCGACACGGGCGACTACTTCTATGCCGCGCACGTGCTGGCCACGTCTGAGCACGGAGGCACCCATCTGGATGCACCGTTTCATTTCGCCGAAGATGAAGAAGCTGCCCAAGACCAGTGGACGACTGACGAAATCCCCCTCGACCGCCTCATGGGCAATGCAGTGGTGATTGATGTGCGTGATGCCGCTGCCGAAGACCGCAATTATCAGGTACAAACCAGCGACTTCGAGCAATGGGAGGACGAGCACGGCGCTATTCCTGATGAAGCTATCGTGCTCCTCGATACCGGATCGGCGCAGTACTGGCCCGATGCCGAAGCCTACATTGGCACCGATGAACGCGGCGAAGAGGCTCTGGCCGATCTGCAGTTTCCTGGCTTACATCCTGAGGCCGCCGAGTGGCTTGTCGAAAACCGCTCCATCCACGCTATCGGTTTGGATACGCCCAGCATTGATTATGGGCCGTCGGAGGGCTTTGAATCGCACCGGGTGCTTTTTGCTGAAAACATTCCGGTGTTTGAGAACCTGAACAA
>CAZZCI010000224.1:1963-4645 GCA_964653015.1 uncultured Rhodothermales bacterium | reverse complement strand
TACACACATGATGCCGAGTCCGCACCCCCCAGTACGAACTCGGCATCAATAGGCAAACTCGTTCAGGGAGGGGCGCCGAGCAAAACGGGCTCTATGAACGAACGCCCTATAGCATACCCGCAAGACGTGGGACAGACAACCTGCATCTGGGAAAGCAAGGTACAGTTTTTGGTGGAGATCAGGGTACGCCATCTCTCCTGCTCGGCTGTGCGGCGTGCGTTGGTAAAAGAGCATTGGCCGTCACTCCACCACGCGGAGCCGGGCATACTGCAGTTTCAACTTCTTATTGCCCACCTCGCCCCCAAAGAAGACGACCGCCGTAGGATCTTCGTTGGTGCCTTCGAGCGAAAGCACCTTGCCTTCCCCAAACGTACGATGCTCGACCCGTGTACCGGGCACAATCCGTCCTTCCCCTTCATCGTACACCACCCGGCGGGTATCATTGTCCGACGAACGCACGGTGCGCTTCGTTTTCTGGGTGCCGCCACGACGGGATTTGCTTTTGCTGGACCCGCGTAGGTTTTCCCGGTAGTAATGCGGATCCATGCTGTCGTAGTTGGCGGTACTGCCCTCGTCAGACGATTTGAATCGCTTCTTTTTTTGTTTCACGGAGCTGCCTCCTGCAGTACGCACCACACGGTCATCGATCTCCTCCAGGAAACGGCTGCGTGTGTTGTGCTTTTGCTTTCCGTACCGATACCGGTTGCGAGCCCAACTCAAGAACAACCACCGCTCAGCCCGGGTAGCGCCCACGTAGAACAACCGCCGCTCCTCCTCCAACTCGGTGCGCTCTTGCGTTGCTTTTGCCAGCGGAAACAGCCCCTCTTCGAGTCCGGCAATAAAGACCACCGGAAACTCCAGTCCTTTTGACGCATGGAGCGTCATGAGCGTTACCCGGTCGGGGTCGTCGGCCTCGTCCAGATCGGTGAGCAGGGCCACCTCCTGCAAAAACGTGCTGAGGGTAGCATTGTCAGCGCTCTCGGTGTACTCCGCAATAGCGCTCACAAGCTCTTGCACATTCTCCCAGCGTCGCAGATTTTCGCGGGTGTGCTCTTTGCGCAGATCGCTTAGCACGCCCGCCTCTTGGATCAGGTCGCGCGACAGCTCATCAACCGGCGTGTCGTCTACGCGCGATTGGTACTTGGTGATAAGAAAGCGGAAGCTTCCCACGGCATTCTGTGCTCGCGTAGAAAGCGTATCGATGGATTCGACCTGCTCAATAGCCTGCCACAGCGACAGCCCCTGTTCGGTGGCGTAGGTGCGCACGCGCTCCTGCGTCTTCTTTCCAATGCCGCGCTTTGGGTAGTTAATCACCCGCTCGATGCTGGCCCGATCGTGCGGGTTCACCATGAGCTTCAAGTAGGCCAGCACGTCCTTGATCTCCTTGCGCTGGTAGAACGACGTGCCGCCAATAATTCGATACGGCACATTCTCGCGGCGCAGTGCCTCCTCAATCGCACGGCTTTGCGCATTGGTGCGATACAGCACCGCAAAGTCGCCATAGTCAAGCCCCTCGCGCAGCTGCAAGTCGCGAATCTTCTGCTCGATTTTCTTGGCTTCATCCTTTTCGGAAAGCGCCTCCGTCAGGATGATCTTATCGCCGGCATCGTTGTCGGTCCACAGCGTCTTGTCGAGTTGGTCCTCGTTCTGGTCGATAATCGAATCGGCCAGTGTGAGGATGTTCTGGGTGGACCGGTAGTTGCGTTCGAGCCGCACGGTGGTCGCCTCCGGATAGTCGCGCTCGAACGACAAAATGTTGCTGATGTCCGCCCCACGGAACGCATAGATGCTCTGCGCATCATCGCCCACCACACACAGATTCTGGTGTCCGGCAGCCAGCCGCTTGGAGAGGGTATACTGGGCATGGTTGGTATCCTGGTACTCGTCGATGTGGATGTACGTCCACCGCTGCTGGTACTGTTCTAAGATATCAGCATCGGCATCGAACACCTCTAGCGGCTTAATCAGCAGATCGTCGAAATCCATCGCGTTGGCCCGCTTCAGCGCCGCCTGATACGCCGGATACACTTTGGCTGCCGTCTCCTGAGCGCGTCCATGCGCCATGTCGGCATAGTCGGCTGGATCGATCAGTTGGTTTTTGGCGCTGGAAATGAGGCGTTGCACCGAGCGCGGACGCACATCGTCGGTGTTGAGTTGCAGCCGGTTCATCTGCTGCTTGACGATCTGCTCGCTGTCTTTGGTGTCGTAGATCGAAAAGTCGCGCGAGTACCCAATGGTATCGGCTTCGCGACGCAGCAGCCGGGCAAACGAACTGTGGAACGTGCCCACCCACATGCCGCGAGTCTGGTCGCCCACCAGGCGCTGCACGCGGTTCTTCATTTCACGCGCGGCCTTGTTGGTAAACGTAAGCGCAATGATTTCATGAGGACGCGCTTTGCCGGTCGCCAGCAGGTAGGCAATCCGATGCGTGAGCGTTCGCGTTTTCCCAGATCCGGGTCCGGCAATAATCATGACGGGGCCGTCTGTAGCGGTAACCGCAGCGCGCTGCTCATCGTTTAGGCCCTCCAGAATACGGTTGGCAGCACCTGGATCTGGGTCGACAGGCGTAGGTTCAGACGCAGAAAGCTGGATTTGGCGGGCCATGGGCGATTTTAGGGGCAAGATGTTTTCATAACGACATATAGGATTTTTGATACGAATGGTGCCGCCATGCGTTCACTG
>CAZZCI010000224.1:0-1863 GCA_964653015.1 uncultured Rhodothermales bacterium | reverse complement strand
TTTGCTCTGGTGATGCCTGTCGCTGGTGGTTCCTCGAGTAAATCGACACAGCGCGTATCTGTTTAGTGCGACTCGATTGCCGCCCGGGATATCCGCTTCGCTCCTGATCCCGGGCTAAGGAATAGAACGATGTGCGTAAAACCCGTAGCCGGGGACCGCTTGCGTTCCGGGCGATCTGGAAGCCAGTCGCTAAACACCTACCACAGCGCGCTGTGTCGCTACAAAACGAATAGACACTACCCACTCTCGTGGCGATGCTCCGCGTCGCCACGCCTGCCGGGACGCTCCAGCGTCGCCAACAAACGGGAGACGCTAGCACCAGTGACTGGACACACGCTTTTACTCGCGCTGGGCTTTGAGCGCAAGGCGCACGAGTTCGTCTGCCGAATCGATGGTGGCATGATCGCGCAGTACCACCCGGATAGCTCGCTCGGCATCCGCACGCGAGAGCCCCAGCGACTCTAGCGCCGCCAACGCATCGGCACGGGCATTGGCCTTCGGGTCGGCATCGCCCGTCGGTAACGGCCCCGTGTCGCCCAGGTCCATCTCAGACAGCGGGTCGCGCAACTCGACAATGAGGCGCTCGGCCGTCTTGCGCCCAACGCCCGAAATATCGGTGAGACGCGCCGTGTCGCCGTTTATCACATGATCGCGCAGCGCCGTGGGCGACATCGACGACAGGGCCGACAATGCCAAACTCGGACCAATGCGCGATACTCCGCGGAGCGTGTTGAACAGCTTTCGCTCAGCTTTGGTAATGAAACCATACAGCGACACGTCGTCCTCGCGCACGTAATGCACCGTGTGCAGATGCACCTCTTGCCCGGTATCCGGTAGATCCTGGTAGGTGGAGGTGGGGATGTGCACCGCATAGCCAATGCTTTGCACCTCTATAACCGCTTGTTCGGTGGTTTTCTCAACGAGCGTTCCTTTCAGATAGGTAATCATACGCAACGAGCGGCCTGGTCAAAGAATAGGAAGTCGGGCTCCCACCAACCCCACGTCGATCTATATCCGGCAGGTGCGGATATCGGTGATGATAATGCCTTTCGCGCCGATCTCTGTTAGATCATCCATGATTTCGTTGATGCGCGAGCGCTTGGCCATCGACTTCACAGCGACCCAGCCGTCTTTGCTCAACGGTGACACCGTGGGCGATTCAAGTCCGGGTGTGATGTCGTGTGCGGCGTCGAGATGCGCCTTGGGCAGGTCGTACTCAACCACGATATACGAACGGGCCACCAGAATACCCTGAATGCGCTCTTTGAAGTGACGGGCGGTTTCCTGTTCGGCAATGGTGCCGTTTTGCGCAATGAGCATGGCCTCTGAATCGACAATCGGGTCGCCGATGACCTTGAGCCCGGCTTCATGGATGGTGCGGCCCGTTTGCACCACATCGGCAATGGCATCGGCCACGCCGAGTTGGATGGAGATTTCCACCGCACCATCGAGCGGCACCACGGTGGCGTCGATGCCCCGCTCGGCCAGGTCTTTCTTCACGATGTTCACGTACGATGTGGCAATGCGGGTATCGGCGGTGAAGTCATCGGGCGTAATGTCGTGCTCTTTTGGAGCGGCATAGCAAAAGCGGGCTTTCCCAAACGAAAGCGGCATCACCTGCGTGACCTCCGCGCCGCTGTCGTGCAGCAAGTCCAGCCCGGTAACGCCCAGATCAATGATGCCCTTGCTTACATACGTTGCGATGTCGCGTGGACGCAGAAAGACAAACTCGACGCCATGGTCGTTGTCGCGCACGGCCAGTTCGCGTCCACGACGGCGACAATGGTAGCCAGCCTCTTCGGCCAGGGTGGCAGCGCCTTCAGACAGAGCTCCTTTGTTGGGGAGAGCGATTTGTAGCATATC
>CAZZCI010000223.1:0-4654 GCA_964653015.1 uncultured Rhodothermales bacterium | reverse complement strand
GTAGCGCTTCATCTTTTTCCAGAGGTGGCTGCGGCTGATGCCCAGGGCATCGGCGGTATCCTGAATCCCGCCGTCATGAGCGACCAGGGTGCGGTGGATAAAGCTGCGCTCGAACTCTTCGCGGGCCGATCGCAGGTCGTTATTCTCGGCTGTTGACTCTGCGGTGGGCGGGGTCTCCTGCAGGGCGCGGCCTACGTCGGCCACCTGGATGGTCGCGCTGTCGCTTAGGGCCACGAGGCGTTCGACCACGTTGCGCAGTTGCCGCACATTGCCCGGCCATTCGCGTCCCATAAGCTTGGCCAGGGCCCCCGAGTCGATGGTGCGGGGCGCCACGCTGTTGGCTTCGCTGAACTGCTCCAGGAAGTGGTCGATGAGCTTGGGGATGTCTTCGCGCCGGGCCCGCAGCGGCGGCACCTCAATGGCGATGATGTTCAGCCGGTAGTAGAGGTCCTCCCGAAACGTCCCGTCGTCGATCTCTTCTTTCAGGTTCTTGTTGGTGGCCGCGATGACGCGCGCATCGACCGAAATGGGGGTTTCGCCCCCCACGCGCTGGATGGTGCCCTCTTGCAGCGCACGGAGCGCCTTGGCCTGCGTCATGGTGCCCATGTCGCCGACCTCATCCAAAAACAGCGTGCCGCCGTCGGCTTGCTCGAACTTGCCCTTGCGCCGTTTCTTGGCACCGGTGAACGCGCCTTTCTCGTGCCCGAAGAGCTCGCTCTCGATCAGCGACTCGGGGATCGCGGCGCAGTTGACGGTCACGAACGGTTCGCTGGCGCGCGCGCTGTTGTGGTGAATCGCACGGGCGACAAGCTCCTTTCCAGTGCCGTTTTCGCCGGTTATGAGCACCTTACTCGACGTGGCGGCGGCCTTGTCGATCAGGTCGTATACGCGCTGCATGGGCTCGCTCGACCCCACCATCTGGTACCGCGCTCGCACTTCACGCAAAAGCCGGTTGCGGTCGTGCTCCAACTGCGACTTCTCCAGCGCATTGCGGACGGTGATGAGGGTGCGCTGCGCATCGACGGGCTTTTCGAGGAAGTCGTAGGCGCCGAGCTTGGTGGCTTCCACGGCAGTTTGAATCGTGCCTTTTCCGCTGACGATCACTACGGGCAGGCCGGGATGGGTGTGGGCCACCTGCTTCAGCACGCTCATCCCGCCAACGCGCGGCAGCTGTAGGTCGAGAAGCATCAGGTTGATGTCGCGTTCCTTGATGAGATGCAAGGCCGTTTTTCCATCACTGGCTTCGATGATGTCGTGTCCGGCATGATCAAGAATGTCGGAGAGGCCTTCTCGGATGTGCGGGTCGTCATCGACGACCAGAATGGTACCGCACCGCGTGCGATCGTCTCCTGATTGGTTTCCCCCCGGTTGAGTTTCGTCTAAATGCGTGCGTTGTGTTGACTGTGCCATGAGGCTCTACGATGTGTCAGCAAATATCTCATAGGTGTATTCCTCTTATTCCGTAGCAGAGGCCACATGCTGCTCTGAATCGGTCTCTGGGGGGGCATCTGCCGCTGTGGGGAGGTAGATGCAGAATACCGATCCGGTGTCAACCTCGCTCTGGATCTCGATTTCGCCCTCGTGATCGCGTATGATCTTTTTAACGATGGCGAGCCCGAGCCCCGTACCGGTTTCCGAGGTGGTAAATCCGGGCTCGAAGACCTGTTCGCGTTCGGCTTCCGTCATTCCGGTTCCTGTGTCCATGACTTCCAGAATGACATAGTCTGTGGGCCCGGTTTCTGCAGAAATCCGCAAGTTGCGTTCCATAAATGTGGCGAGGGTGATTTTGCCGCCATCGGGCATCGCTTCAACGGCATTCGCGACCAAGTTGTCGAGGACCGATTGCATCTGTTCGGTATCGACCTGAACCGGAGACAGGTCGCCCGCGAACTTGCAGTCCAGTGTAATATCAGGAGGCAGTCCCCGCCGTAGGTTCTCTACCTGTGCATTCAAGAACGCGTTCAGGTCGGTTTTGGAAAACGCGGGCTCTTCGACATCCATAAACTTCATGACGTTCTTGGTCATGCGCCGCAGGTACTCGATCCGCTCTTCGATGCGTGTCGTATAGGGGTCGAGATCCTCGGCCAGATCTGGAGCCCGGTCGCGGTACTCCATCTGCAGGCGCTGCAGCGTGAGTAAGATGCTGGTGAGTGGGTTCTTGAGATCGTGGGCAATGCGCCGCGTCATGAGTCCCCAGGCGCGGTGGTCTCGAAACTGGTCTCGCTCGGGTTCCAGCGTCAGCACCCAGAATCCCTCATCGCCGTAGCGCCCCGGCATGGGTTCGGCGTGGATCTTCATTGTTTGCACCGCAACACCTGCCGGGGTGATATCTGCCGGGATGTCATCGGGCTGGCCATTGTCCGACCGTTCGCCGTTGGTATCCACCTGGCCTTTCGTATCCACCTGAATCGTCCGTTCAACGGGGCGTGGGGGGCGGGTTTGGAGCGATTCGACAAATTCAACGAACTCAGCCTGATGCTCTTGTAGAGCCTGACTGGAGAGATCGGTCGCGACCTCGTCATCCAGACCGAGCCACGCGCGGGCCGCATACCCAACAGGCTCGATGCGTTGATCCGGGTACACCACCACGAGGGCTTCTTGCTCGGTAACGAGGGGCGTGGCCTCTGGGATGGTTTCGAGCAGGGCATTGCGCCGTCGCAGCCGCCACAGCATGCCGCCCGTTCCGGCAATGAGGAGCGCTCCTATGCCTCCCAGCACCCACAGGCCGTATCGGTAGACGACCCACAGAGGATTGGGGGTGATCGAAAGAATGGCAAACCGATCCCCTTTCTCAGCCAGCAGGTAAGGCAGTGGGGCATCGCGCTGCATGACATCGCTCGGTTGCATGCCCGGAAGCACGGCCTGGGTGGTTAGGTCATGGTCAAGTAACCGGCTTCCCTCTGACGTACCCAAGAACACGTTATCGCGTCCGGGCTCAATAAGTCCAGATAAAACCTGTAGATTCGGACCTCCCGCCCGTTCTTCGTCTGTTAGAACGGTCCGTTGCTCCATCACCGTCAGATCGCCATCCAGGACGGTCATCACGCCCCGGCCATCAACCGCAATAATTTCGTCGCGTCCGTTGCCGTAGAGATCACCTACGGCAACGTCCTCCAGTTCAGTCGGGTGGGTGTAGGAGGCCTTGGTGTCTCCCGATGCAGGATCGAGCCGCAAAATACGACCGGGACTGGGACGGGCTTTGTCGCTCTGACGATGCACAATGAAGTTTGATGTGGTTGTTCCCTCAAAATCACCGATGTGCAGTTTCGAAACGCTCCATAGCCCCCCCATGTGGCGGTACCAGTTCAGTGCCGGGTTGCCGTCTCGTTCTCCGCCGAGCCCAATGCCAGCTACATACGAGTTGCGGTCGTTCATGAGACCGACGAATGCCTGGTTGTTTGTCGAGCTGGACCCGAAGATCAGGCGAGCGCTGCCGTTCTCATGGTCATAAAAAACAGGCGTTCTAATCGACGCCCCGGTCAGGTATTCGCCGATGGGTTCGCCTTCAGGAAACGACCGCACGAAAACGCCGCGTGGCGTGCGAGCGAGCAAGGTCTTAGCTACCACGATTATTTCGTCGCTTCCATTGCCAGTCACATCGTCGAATACAATGTCCACAGCTTCCGCCCGCCACGGAATCCTACCATCAGGCTCAACGCGTGGCTCCCCGCTCATAACGAAGATCTGTTCGCGCTTTTCCCCCTGCGCATCAACGACCATGATGTAAAGCGAGTCGTTGCGCATAACAGGAGCAAGTATCTCCAGGCGCCCGTTTCCGTTCGTGTCTTCAAAGTAGAGGTTCTCTCCGATTTGACCGGCGAAGTTTACCTGTTCAATCGTGCGTCGCTCGTGCGTGTAGAGCTTGAAGCCGTTGCCCTGCTCACCGGTCAGATGGAGCACGCGTTCGTCTCGGCCGTCTCCTGTTAGGTCAACCGGATAAAACGGCTTGCTTCCGTCAACAAGTGTTGCCGTGTACGGAAAGGCCTCTGCGCTTGAAAAGTCATCATCGGGACTGCAGGCCGTAAGCAGCAGAGCAAGAACCATCCACAGGACAAAGTAGAGATAACGCATGTATGGATTGGGGGACGTTAGCCTGATAGACGTGTGCTCCGAAAGGAGGATAAAGATGTACGTGCACAAAAAAGACGGAGCGTCGAAGAGGCGCCGGCAAATAGCGAAAGGCGAGCAGCACGTAGCGGGCTATCAAAAGAAGGGGCCCGCTCTGCTATGTCCTACTGGTCCAAAAATACGGGCACACATCCTACGTCTCTCACCGAAACTGATCCGGCACTGGACACTAATGGCATAGTCGTTGGAGTTCACTCCGAGGAGCCCACACTGTAGAGTTTACACTGTAGAGCCCGCACTGTGGAGTTTACACTGTGGAGCCCACACTGGCGCTGCCATCTAAGCTTGCAGTCAGATCATTCGGCTGCTTCGCTTTTGCTACTTGCTTCGCTTTTGCTACTATTTGCTCAAGCTCCAGCGTATGGCTTTGGCGCGAACGCAGGGAGAGAGGGGATTCTTCTCTGTCCGAACATGACGTCGGAATACATGACGTCGGAATACGTCGGTACGAGGACTCCTACACATATCGTTTCCGGTACATTCAAAAAGATACCCCTCTCGTAAGGAAAAGTCAACATACTGGCCG
>CAZZCI010000222.1:2990-4660 GCA_964653015.1 uncultured Rhodothermales bacterium | reverse complement strand
TCACCATTGTTTTCGACTTCGCGCATCTCACCTATGATCTTCAGCGCCTCCTCAAACTGTTCTTGATGGACTAAGCCGGCCGCTATGTCCCCGAGTACTGTGTTACGCTCGTGCTCATCCTCGACTGATTCGGCCAGGGCGTACGCGTTTTCGGCATGGTCTGCCTGTACATAGTGGTGTGCGATTGGCTTCAGCGCTTGGGTATGTGTCCGTCCGGATAATCGGTGAGCCACTTGCAGCGCTGGGGCGGGGTATCCTGCCTGCAGAAGGGCATGTGATAGGACCTGGATCGACGAGTCTGAGAGCCCGGTTGCACTAAACGACTTCTCAAAGAATGCCTTTTCAAACAGCGCACCGACTGATTCATGCTCTGCAAAGTAGGCGTAAACACGACTATCTTTGAAGAATGAAGAGGCATTCCCTGGCTGGTGGTAATGCTCTAAAATACGCTCCTGAAAATACGATGCGAGTCCTTCTTCCCCAACGTCTGACAGGACATCAGAGAAGGAGTCAAGTGGAAAGCGACGAAGCCCGTCATCTTGTTTAAAAGCAGGGAGCAAGACATCTTGTGTAATCTCCAAAAAGCGCTCGATATTTCCGAGCTGGGCGAACTTCCTTGCAACTATCTCAAGTCTCATCCAAAGAACAAGCCGTTTGTGAGGGTCGTCGATGGCCATGAGCCCCTGAGGGGCATGCAACGAGTGCACTTGTTCGAGCACCTCATCAAGAAGAGCAATTGCACGCTCGCCTTCTCCTATTAGTGCAAGTACATCACTGGTGTTGATGAGCCCCCGGATTCCTTCATACCGATCGTGATGCATGTTTGCATTCCGCGCCCAGCGAGCGCTCTCGGCGGCCAGGGTAAGTACCTGTTCATTTGTAAGAAAAGCGCTCATTTCCTTAATTGCCTCAGCATAGACATCGGGAGTCTCAATACGAGAAGCAACCTCTATTGCTTGATCGGGGGCCCCGTTGGAGGCGAGTTCAGATGCAATGCGGCGAAGGACCTTGCTTCGCGTTTGCTCTTCTGAAACATACCCATCATTCTCCAACAGTTTGACGTTGCTGAGTGCTTCAGTAACGTGTCCACGTGTCGCCAAACGAACTGCGTGCGCTTCTATCACCTGGTTGTAATCAGAGACTGATGCACCAGGAACTGCTTCAGCAACCGTATCGGCGATTTCAACGGCTTCCTGAAGGTACGGGTCTCTGCCGGTGCGAACCATCCGGCTTGCAACCTTAAGCCGGATCGCATTGATTGAGGACGCCTTTTCTGCACTATCTGCAGCGCTGAGTGCCTGATCGAAAAGGGCGCGGGCCTGCTCGTCCTGCCCGTTCTCAGATGCAACGAATCCTGCTTGTGCAAAGGCCAACCCCCGGTCCATGGGATGGCTCACCTCCTGTGCGAGGTCGGTCGCCTGTTGGAGCGCGTCATCACCCTCTTGCGCCAGGCCTGATTCGTAGAAATGGGTTGCTATCTTACAGTACGTATCCGACTGTTTGTGAGCAGGCGATACCCGTTGGGCCAGTAGCTGAGCGAGATGACGGTCTCGCATCATTGCTTCCGAGTCCTCTCGCGAGTCCCCTCTTGTGCCTCCTTGATCGGAGCCCGTCGATTTCAACACCGCATCAATCAAATTGCTAATGCTCTCTGTTCGCTTTAGCAGTGG
>CAZZCI010000222.1:0-2890 GCA_964653015.1 uncultured Rhodothermales bacterium | reverse complement strand
TGGGCGCTGCGGTATGACGAGTCGTTGAGCAGGGCCCAGAGACGCTCGGTGTCTTCGGCATCGTGAAGGTGGGCTGCTGCATGCCGAAGCACATATCCACGCGCGCCATGTGCCGAATGCCGTTCCCAGGATGCACATGCATCAGCCAACTCATGCGTCATGTGTTCACTGCTTGCTGCATACGCCCCGTGTAGGTCAGACAGCCACGCGCGAAGGGTCTCATGAAACAGCATGTAGCGCTCGGGGCCTTCATCTTCTGTGCCTTCGTTTTCTGTAATGCACGCGAGAAGCTCCATGCTTTCCTGCACAGCGCTTCGGGCACGTGATGGGCGCACACTGAGCAAGTCCGCGATCGCCGCTGCAGAAACGGGCTCTCTGACTTGAGCAAGCAGCAGTAGAACCTCCTCAGTCAGCGCCTTATTCCCATGATCGGTGACGCGTCGAAGCGTCTCCTCATAGAGGGCTCCAAACCGCTGGGGGAGGTCCTCCACCTCACCCACCTGCGCCTGCCCCTGAAAGAGCTGCTCCATGAGCAGTTTGAGATACAGCGGATTCCCCTCTGAGCGCTCGGCAATGGTCCTGACATATGCGTCTGTCAGGCCTGGGTGGTACTTGTCTACGGTCTGATACAGCAGCGCCCGTATATCACTTCGCGACAGGGGCGGCACGGTCTGCTTGGATGCGTTGCGGCGCATTGCAAACGATTGCGCGTCAGCGGTCTCGCGCGAGCTCACGAGAACGGCCAGCCAGGGCCGTGCCTCGGGAATGTAGCGAGCCAGATGAGGGGCCTCGTCAAGCCCGTCGATTACAATCAGCAGGCGTTCAGGCGGCGCGCTATCCGACTGCTCCTCAACCGCTTGCATGCGATCGCTCAGCTGCTCGCGTAGTGCAGCGGGTTCGTCGGGAAGCGGGCGTCTCCTCAGTCCATACAGCGCGTCGAGGCACTTACAGAGATGGCGGAGAAACGGCACAGGCCGGTCGCGGTCCCCTCGTCGAATAAAGTACGCGATGACCTTCGGAGGCCGTTTCTCATCAAACGGTTGTTCGTTACTCATCCAGTCTGACTGGAGCGTACGTAGCGTCCGAGCCATCAGCGCACTCTTTCCAACACCGGGTGGGCCAAGCACCAGGCGCGTTCCTGATCTGTCCACAGCAAACTCGTGCAGTTGCTTGCATACCTCATGGCGTCCGACAAAGTCCTCTGTAAGTGCTTCTACATGATCCTGGAACGGCCGAGAGGAGGAAAGCTCCCGCTTCCACTGGTCAAGCGGAAGATGAGCGTAAAACGGATCAAACAGTTCAGCATCCCGCTTGTGCACGGGGACCTCGTAGTTGAGCTGCTCCACAGACTTGTTTTTCAGCGCATTGAAGTAGAAAAAGCCCGTGCTGCGGCCTATGCTGGAGACCGGCTTGCCATTGCTGTCAGCGCCTGAGAGTGAAGACGACAGCCCAAGGGGCCAAAGATTTATCTGCGCACGCTCCGTCCAGGCAAGGCCTGCATTGAATTCGGAGTCCGAGCCTGGCCGCAGAGGGAGCAAGGCTACGGCGTGCCCCGGAGGAATGTCGAGGTCTACCTCTATGCGCTGATTCCCCTGAAGCACGAGACGTGCATCTGGAGTGTGGATGGCAAGCCCGATGTTCGTACACAGTGGAGTGTGAATGAGAGTTCGAAGTAGCGGACGATAGTGGTCCACGTCGGCCTGACACGTCGCGTCTTGGGGCGTGGCCCCATGCGCGTATCGGTTGCGAAGGTTCACAAGCTCGTGCTTGGCCTCAAGGTCGCGAAGACGCTCCCACGAGCGCCATGGCAACATAGGATCTTCCAGCGCTTGAAGCGACTCGTCAAAAAAGCGATACCAGAGGCCCAGCGACGGTTTACGGAGTTCATTCGCCAGGAGCAGCTTAAGAGAGTCAGGGACCGCATGCTGATCCAGCAGTTCGCTCAGTGTAAGGCTCATATGCCATTTCACTACCCACTCAACGGCGTCAATCAAGCGGTGTATCTGCCGAAACGGATGAGCCTCGTCGTCGATCTGCTTTAACAGAACATACAGCGGACCCGGTAAGGTCGAATAGGCGCTGCGTGGAAGCGGTCCAGCATGCTCTATGTTTTCCTGCTTGCCTGAAGAAGCAGGAGGCGCGGCCTGGCGTTTTGCTTTTTCCATGAGTGCCCCAATAAGACGGCGTGTCAGGTGCTCAGCGCGCTCATCATCGATCTCCTCCTGCTGTATCTGCTCCTGTTGTACCTGCTCCCGCAACGCCTCCCGGATCGTGGGGAGACGTCGGTCTTTATAAGCGCTCTCTTCAAAGTGTGCAGCAATCTCCGTGACGTAGTTACTGAACTGCTCTGTGGATTGAATGCGTTCGAGGATCGGGCTATCAGAGTCCATATGCTTCCAATTTGAGAGGATGTAAGCGGGAACTGCTTCGCGTTGGGACGTCTGGGGACGTGTAATCCGTTCTTGAAGTCAACTGGGCATCAAATCCACCGAGCATCGGCTGGGCGATGAACGGTGGGGCCTTGGAGCTAAGATATGTTAAATTATGCGGAAACGATACGGCCAAATCGATGGAGGAGATTCATAGGGCCGTGTTGAAGCAGTTCCCGGCCAAGCTGTCACGGTGTCGGATGTGACTCTGCTCACAGGGGCGTGTGTAGCAGAAGTCCTTATGAGCAACTCGTCTGGGATCTGAAATAGGGAGCAGTGGGACGCAAGCCGACCTCAGGGGAGAGCACTGATGTATGACCATGTTGGCTTTGCGATTGCTTAACTCCTGTCCTAACTTATCCATGTACAAAATACCGCCTCTTGGACGCGCCGATTACCCAATAATACGGATAATACGGCGCGTGCAGATAGCCACGCCCGGTTCTGCTGCCTCGTGTCGC
>CAZZCI010000221.1:0-4696 GCA_964653015.1 uncultured Rhodothermales bacterium | reverse complement strand
ACATACTGAAATATGTGTCTGCCGCCCAGCCGACGCTACATGTGGGCGTAGACCGACGCATGGGACAGTACGAACAGTATAGCGTGGATCTGCGCATCGGGTACAACGGCGTATCGGGACAGGTGTCGGGCACAGCAGATGCGCCGTTTACGTTTGATGCGCATCTTATGTCGATAGAAACTATTGGTGCGTACTCGCTTCCCTACATCCAGCAAGACTTGCTGCGTGTGTTTGCCGGTGGCGGCCTGCTCGTTACAATGGCGCCCTCGTTCTCCGAAAACCCGCCCAGCGGACATGCAATCGATTCCGACGGAGGACGTATAGCGGGCGCTCTCACCGGAGGACTGCTGATTCACGACACCTTTCGCGTTGGCGTGCGGCTGCCCACCTCTTCTACGCTGACGTTCGTATCCCCCGACCAAACCATTCGCCCCACACCCGACATTCTCGGATTTGTGGAGCTTACATATCGATTCGGACTGTAGCCACTCAAGAGACTCCGCATTGCTGAAAAACAAGGGCCCCGCAATCCAGGACGCCCCCCTGTCGAAACCCCTCCTGCATGGCCTGCATTTCGCATGATGGTTTGGCACATGTGTGCCTCCTGCAAACCATCTGCTGGTTCACTCCTTGATGTTGCCCTCAATCTATGCGTCTTGCTTCGTTGGTTGTTGCTTTGCTTCTCCTTTCTATGCCTGCCACCGCTTTGGCATCCGACGACCCGCCTGAGGACGAACGCCACAGCACCGCCTCTCCTGAATCCATTAACCAGGTGCATGTGGAGGTGCAGGATGGCGTGCCTATGTACCAGATCACGCGACTGGGCGAGCCGGTCGTAGAACCGTCCCCGCTCGGATTTTTGCTGGAGGATGCGCCTGATCTCGACGGGCCGTTTGCCATCACCGAGGTCGAAACCAGCACGTTCGACGAGACCTGGGAGCAGGTATGGGGCGAGAAGCAGTTCATCCGCAACCACTACAATGAAATGCGCATCCACCTGACCGAGCAGGAGGCCCCCGAGCGCGACCTGATGGTGACCTTCCGCGTCTACGACGATGGCGTAGGCTTCCGCTATGAGTTTCCCGAACAGGAGGGGCTGGAGGAGTTTCGCATTGCCGACGAGCTCACCGAGTTCCGGCTGACGGGCGACCACGAATCGTGGTACATCGATGCATATCAGTGGAACCGGTTCGAGTACTACTTCGAGAACACTCCACTTAGTGAGGCCGACACGGTGCATACGCCGCTCACCATGCGCACCGAGAACGATCTGTACATCAGTATGCACGAGGCCGCGCTGGTGGACTTTTCGACGATGACGTTGGAACGCACGGGCGAGAATACGCTCAAGTCGAATCTCATGCCGTGGAGTGAAGGCGACCGCGTGCGTGTCACCGATACCCGCGTATCTCCCTGGCGCACCTTTCAGCTTGCGGATACGCCGGGCGACCTGATCACGTCGTATCTGATTCTGAACCTAAATGAGCCCAACAAGCTGGAGGACACCTCCTGGATCAAGCCGGCTAAGTACAACGGGATCTGGTGGGAAATGCATATCGATAAGTCGACCTGGCACCCGGGCGACCGCCTTGGCGCAACCACCGAAAACGCAAAACGGTACATCGATTTCGCCGCAGAGCATGGCCTTGATCATGTGCTGGTGGAAGGCTGGAATGAGGGGTGGGACGAAGCCTGGTACGACAGCGGTGTGGTGTTTAGCTTCACCGAGTCGATCGACGAGTTTGATCTGGAGGAGGTCGCCCAGTATGCGCTTGACAACGACGTGCGCCTGATGGGCCACCACGAGACATCGGCCAGCGTCTTGCACTACGAAGACCAGATGCACGATGCGTTTGCGCTTTACGAAGACTTGGGCGTGCGCGCTGTGAAAAGCGGCTATGTAGGGCACGGTACCGAAATCGTGCGCTACGACGATGAAGGCAATGAGCACAATGAGTGGCACCACGGGCAGTTTATGGTGAACCACCATCTGGATGTTATCGAACTGGCCGCCGAGCACCAGATTGCGCTGAACGTGCATGAAGGCGTGAAAAGCACCGGACTGCGCCGCACGTATCCTAACATGATGACCAGCGAAGTGGCCAAAGGCCGCGAGTATGATGCGTGGGGAGATGCAGGGGGCAATCCGCCCGATCACACAGCAACCCTGCCGTTCACCCGCAACCTGGCCGGACCGTTTGACCACACGCCCGGCATGGTGGATCTGCACTACGACGAATACCGCCCCGATAACCGCATCAAGTCCACGCTCGCCAAGGAGTTGGCACTATACATCACCATCTTCAGTCCGCTGCACATGGTGGCCGACCTCCCCGAAAATTACGAGGAGCAGCCCGAGGCCTTTCAGTTCATCAAAGACGTACCGACCGACTGGTACGACACCAAGGTGCTTAACGCCAGCATCGGCAACTACATCACGATGGTTCGCAAAGAGCGCGGCGGCGACGACTGGTATCTGGGCAGCCTCACCGACGAGAACGGACGGGTGCTCTCGGCGCCCCTTCACTTTCTGGATGCCGACACCAAGTATGTCGCCGAGATCTACCGCGACGGCACCGATGCCCATTGGGACCACGCGCCGTACGATATGGTGACCGAGGAGCGCCTCGTTGACCACACCACCGAACTCACGCTGCGCCTTGCTGCAAGTGGCGGACAGGTCATCCGCTTCCGCCCGGCCACTGACGAGGACATCGAGCGGTTGGAGTAGGAGTTTATGGGTGGAAGTGTGGAGGTACATCCTGTGTGGAGGTGCATTCCAGAATTGAGCGCAGGTGCCTGAATCGAACGGGAAGCCGCTACTCCGCCAGCGGATCCCAGATGCGTTTCATGGGCAGCGTGAATCCGTTGACCACGGTCTCGGCGGCTACAGTATCGGGGCGGTCGAGTGTCGTGCGGAGTGTATCCGGCTGGTAGATGCTAACCGTTTCCGTCAGCGGATCGATGAGCCAGCCGAGCCGCACCCCCGCGCGCATGTACTCGTTCATTTTGCTCTTCAGCACGTCCAGCGGATCGGAGGGCGAACGGAGCTCGATGAGGAAGTCGGGGGATAGAGGCAGGATACCTTCTCGCTCGGATTCAGAAAGTGTCATAAAACGTTCGCGCCGTACCCAGGCTGCATCGGGAGCACGGATACTACCCGTCGAGATTTTAAACAAGCCATTGGAGTCAAATGAGACTCCGTCCTTGTTTTCCGCACTCCACTCGTCCAGATAGCGGGTGATGACCGAGTTTCGAGCAGAAGAGAGACCGCCGGTTGGACTCATAAGCGTGAGGGTGCCATCAGGATTTTGCTCAATAGAGAGCCCTTCGTTTCTGGCACAGAGCGTGTGGAATGCTCCATCGGAAAGGGGCTCTTCCAACTGGATGTGCATGCGCTGGCGAGGGAGCACGAGACGCAGAACAGCATCGAGAGCAGAGGTGTCGCGCGGTACATCAACAGTTGTTGCCATAACCATGCCCTGACGGACGTGAAGGGTTCGTGTACATTATGCACGATAAATACCGGATGAGCGCCCTACAGATCCCGCCGCACGCTCACCCCGGTTCACTACGGCGAAGGTAGTGCTTTGTCACAGGTCACTCTTCGGGGAATGCATGTGCTCCCAGAAAAACGCCCCCTTTGTCATTGCGAGCGCAGCGACGCGCCCTGACCCTAAGGAGGAAGTGCTCCTGGGGTGCAATCTCATGCTATCAGGCCGGATGCAGCCCCCCAATCAACGGCATAAGATCGCCACTAGAGACGATCCGGACTTGAACATCCACATCGGTTACTCGCAGACCATGTTGATAATTGGTGACGACCTCTTTAACTTAAGGTAAATTGATAGCTTTTCCTATAAGGCTATTGCTGCTCATAAGGACAGGGACTCAACCTTAAATACGATGTTTGAATCACGCTCTAACTCTCCGACCGGCTCCGACCCGTCTTCTTTTGATGAAAGCGCGAGCACCCTATCGTTCTCTCGCATCGCCACCCTCACTGGTGTGGTTCTTACGTCAATGCTTATCGGGGCGCTTGCCATGTGGCTGATAATCAGCCCTGATCCGTCTCAAGACGCTGATCAAGCTGTGGGTTCGTCCGATGAACAAGTTGAACGCCTGGCTGAGCACGAGGCTGATGAGCGGTACGAAGAAGACGAAGCCACCGGAGATCGGGTGTACACCGTCACCGAGCAAGATCCTGCTCCCGTAGGAGGCCTGCGCGCCCTTACCGAGCAGGTGTCGTACCCATCGCGTGCAGCTGAGAGAGGCGTCGAAGGGCGCGTCTACGTTCAAGCAACCATTAATCCCGATGGCACGGTACGGGAGGCTGAGGTACTACGCGGTATTGGCTACGGTGCTGATGAAGAAGCCCTTCGCATTGTGCGTGAGGCTGACTTTGAACCGGCACAGGTTCGTGGAGAACCTGTAGCAGCTCGCTCAACCGTGTGGGTTCAGTTTAGCCTGGACGCAGAATGAACCCATCTGGGCGTCTTCTCGGGGGAATAGTCGGGGGAATGGATCCTGAATCGAGTTCAGGACAGGCAAGCGAGCCTGCGAGCGCGATCCAGGATCCAGAACAGGCATCGGCCGCACGAGGTCCCGCTGGCGCCGTCCCTCGTTCTGGCCAATACGTTAATGATCCCGTCAACAACAAGTCCAGATTGCAACCCGTGATCAACGATTATCACCA
>CAZZCI010000220.1:0-4700 GCA_964653015.1 uncultured Rhodothermales bacterium | reverse complement strand
CTGAGCAATAAATCCGCACGGTCAGATCAAATCGACCAACGCATCGATCAACGATGGCTCCTCGTAGCGCGGAGGATACACGGCCACCACGGTGCCATCGAAATACGTCTCAACCGGGTCCAGTGTAGCCCCAAACAGAAAGCGTGCCAGGTGCGGACGGCGCACAGCGTCTACGCATAGCGTATCGAACATTTGTACAGCCTCTGCCAATGCCGCATCAGGGTCCTCTGCCACCTCTATCACAGTGTGCACCTGCTCGGTTGGAATACCGGCCTCACGCAAAACGCGGGCTACGAGACGCTCCCCGGCGGCGTGGGCCTTGGGAGGCGAAATATCATCTTCTGTGGCACGCACATGCACCACGGTAAGATCAGCTACACCAGCATGTCGCACAAGCGACCAGCCCCGCCGCACCGCAGACGCTGCATCGGGTGTTTCTCGCACCACGACGCCCACATGCTCTGGTGAATATGTGGCACCCCGTTTTACCAGACTCACCTCGCTCTGGGTGTGCCGCGCAATGCGTTGTACATCAGTCGGCGAGAAGCCTGCATACTGGGTCTGCTCCCTGTCGCTCGCCCGTGGCCATTCAATCACGAGATGCTCGGCCTGCTGTTCTTCGAGAAATGACTGCATGGCCTCGTGTGCTGTGCGCGTCCACAGCGTTTTGATCGCGAGGTCCAGTCCCATTCTATCCGCAGAATCCTGGGCCCGCTTCATAATCTGGTCACGCTGGGTACGCGGCATGCTTTCAGATGCAGCGGCCTGCTTGAGTGCTGTTTGCATGGGCACCTCAATGGTGCATACCCCTATGATGGGAGCGCGATCGTACTCCATAGCCAGCGCAGTGGCGATCTGTAGCAGCGTGTCAATTGCGTCAGGGTGCGTGAGCGCAACCACAATCGGCCATACCTGATCGTCGCGGCGCGGTGGACGCCCGCCCAGTGGCTGCATGTCGTGCTTCTGCGAGCAGGCCTGCGCCACAGCATGTCGTATCTGTTCCGGACGAAATGGCTTTTCAAGAAATGCAACAGCGCCCCGTCGCACCGCTTCGGCGGCGGTTTCAGCAGAAGCATGGGCCGAAAACGCAATGATGGGCACCTCGGGATGCGCCTCCTGCATCACCTCGATCAGGTCGATGCCATCCACGTCAGGAAGGCGGAGATCCAGCAGGACGGCATCGAACGCATGATCGTCAAGATAGCGCAGGGCATCCGTTCCATCTTCTGCAAGCAGTGGAATCGCGTCGGTGCGCGCCAGTGCCTGCTTGAGCGTACGGCGAATATTCGGCTCGTCGTCTACGATCAGTACGGAGCGTCCGGAAAGGGGGCCTCCTTTGTCATTTTCCATAACGGGACATGGTGAGCTATTAAAAAGCGGCCTCTGACAACAGGCAGGGTCCATACGCAATCGGAAAAATCATACCATGTGCTCTTCCAGGTGCAGCATAGTAGCTTCTATACCACCTGACCGCCAGCAAAACCCACATCCAGATCTCAAACCAGGTCAGGCCCTCTCTTCTCCATCTTGCATTTTACAATACGTGACGCATCGCAATCGTGCATTATGCATGATGCCGGTATTGGTCATCTATCCAACCATGGCGGATGAGTGGCGCTGAATGGCGCATATCGGCGATGCAGGCCCATGTCTTCGTTTACGTTGATAGGACGCCTCGTACTGGAATTGAAGTTGCATATTCAGACGGGTGGCAAGCACGATCGAGCCCGACTTCATTAGCCGGGTCCGCTTGCTCGTTCTGTTTCTATCAAATTGGATGATCCCCCTTTAAAGCATGGCCAACGAATCGCAAGAACTGGCACGCGACCTCGGCTTTCTGGAAGCCTACACCATTGGGGTAGGCACCATGATCGGGGCTGGTATCTTTGTCTTGCCCGGCATTGTTGCGGGATCGGCAGGGCCTGCAAGCATGATCTCGTTTGCTATTGCAGGAGTTGTGTCCCTGCTAACCGCGCTCTCGCTCTCTGAACTGGCTACGGGGATGCCCAAAGCAGGCGGTAGCTACTACTACGTGAACCGCGCCATGGGCACATTCTTCGGCTCTATCGTGGGCTGGGCGATGTGGTCAGGGCTTATGTTTGCCACCGCATTCTACATGCTGGGCTTTGGGCAGTACCTCACATTTTTCTATGGCGAGGGTGGACGACTCTTTGTATCGGGGACCGCTCTCGTTATGGCAGCGCTCCTGGTCGCCCTGAACTACCGGGGAACGAAAGAAACAGGCAACTTCCAAAACGTCATCGTGATCGTGCTCATCGGGTTTATCCTGGTGTTTGTGACGTTCGGCGTATTTAACGTGCAGTGGGATGTGCTGCGCCCCTTCAATCCGCAGGGCTGGGGCGCGGTAGCGAGCACGGCGGCCACGGTGTACGTCACGTATATCGGATTCGAAGTAATTGCCACGAGCGCTGAAGAGATCAAAAACCCGGGGCGCAATTTGCCCCTGGCGATGATCGCTTCGGTGCTTACGCCTATGCTGTTCTACGTGCTGGTGATGCTTGTAAGCACCGGCGTCCTACCCGTCGATGAGTTGACGGCCTCCTTCGTGCCGGTCGCTGACGTGGCGCGCGAATATCTGGGCACTATTGGTGCCATCATGATGGTGTTGGGGGCCGTATTAGCCACGGTGTCCAGCGCCAATGCGTCGATTCTGTCGGCGGCGCGCGTGAACTTTGCCATGGGCCGCGATAAGATCCTATCGGACTGGCTGAACGTCGTGCATCCTAAATTTCGCACGCCCGGACGTGCTATCGTGGTCACGGGGGTCGTCATTCTCGTGCTCATTGCCGTGGGCGTGGGCATCGAAACGCTGGCTGATGTCGCCAGCTTTTCCTACCTCATCACCTACGCGCTGGTACACGTGGCCGTTATCGTGATGCGCCGCGCCGGTCCCGCCGAGTATGATCCGGACTTCAAGCTCCCCAACTGGGCGTATCCCGCTATACCTATCATCGGAGCCGTGTCGTGCCTGGCGGTTGTTGCCTTCATGCGTCCCGTTGTGCTGATGATCGGCACGGGAGTCATCGGTGTGGGCATTGTCTGGTATCTGCTCTATGCCCGCTCGCACGCCCCTGATAAGAGCCTGGTGGGCGAAGCCATTGCAGGCGGCCCTGCGAGTCTCTCTTCCACGAACGGACGCTACCGGGTCGTCGTGCCGGTCTCCAATCCGAAAACACAGCGCTACCTGCTGCGCCTGGCTGCTGCCACCGCTGCCGGACACGAGAACGCGGAAATTGTAGCCGTCAATGTTATTGAAGTCCCGCAGCAAACGGCTCTTGCCCAGGGAGTGCAGTACGAGGAAGAGCGGCTCAAACGTCAGCAAGAGCTGCTGGCCAATGTGCGCGACTTTGCCGAAGAGCTGGACGTGGGCGTCCGCACCCGTGCAATTGTAGGCCGTGACGTGTGGCGCGTGGTGCTCAATGTGATTGAAGACGAGGGTGCGCAAGAAGTGATTCTGGGCTGGACCGGACAGCGCAAGCGCCTCGGCGCCGTCCTCGGGTCGAACATCGACCAGATTGTCCGCAAGGCAAGCTGCGAGGTTACGCTGGTGAAAACAGGCGATGATGCCGTGGGGAACGCGGTTGCTCTGGTCGGCGAAGGCCCCAACGCCCCGCTCGGCGCACGACGCGCCCATGATTTTGTGACCTATGCCGACGGTGACTCGCTCACGCTCCTTAACGTGCAACCGCCGGTGAAGGAAGACAACGAAAACGCCCCTGACCCTGAGACCGTCGGCCAGCAGCTTATCGACCGGGTGGCCCAGCAGACGGGCATCGAAACGTACGAGTCAGAGGTGATCGTTGCAGACGATGTGCGGACTGCGCTGTTTGAAGCCGTCGCTCCGTACGATACCATCTGTATTGGTTCGACACGAAGCACGTCGGTCACCCAGGCGCTTTTTGGCTCCATTCCTGAAAAGATTGGTGCCGAAGCCGAAGGAACCGTTGCAATCGTGAGCGGCCCGCAGTACCGTCCGCGCACCGTTTCAGAGGCTATCGTAGAGCGCCTGTCTGCTTAACGGAGCATGCTTTTCAACAGAGCTCCACTTTTTGGGAGCCTGACACAAGAGCCCCAAGGCACTGCCCTGTATTTCCTCTACTCTCTGTATTTCCCATACTTCTCATCACCTGTTTTTAGTAGCGTATGTACATCATTATCGTAGGTGCAGGCAAAATTGGATCTAACCTGATCCGTCGTGCCGTCAACGATGGCAACGACGTTGTCGTCATTGAGCAAAAGCGAGACGTTGCCGAAGATATTTCGGCTGAACACGACTGCATGGTCCTTAATGCCGATGCCACCCAGACCGATGTATTGCATGAGGCCCGTATCGACCATGCCGATGCTATCATCAGCACGACCAACCTGGATGCGGTCAACATCATGGTGATGCTGCTCGCGCGCGAGCACGAGGTATCCTCGCTGGTCAGTGTCGTGCACGATGTCAATCACATACCGATCTTCGAAAAGATCGGAGTCCATATTATGGGCAATCCGCAGCAGCTCATTGCCGACCACCTGTACCACTCGGTGCGCTATCCGGGGGTGCTCAACTTCATGCGGCTCGATGATGAATCGGAGTTTATTGAGATTGAACCGGGATCCGATGCTCCGATCATTGGCCGTTCGCTCGAATCCGCCAAGTCGAGTGGCGTCCTTCCAGAAACAGCAATTGTTGC
>CAZZCI010000219.1:0-4713 GCA_964653015.1 uncultured Rhodothermales bacterium | reverse complement strand
TTGAGTTCAGAGGGGGCTCCGCTAATCACACAGTCGCTGTCGCGCACGATTTGCGAGAGGACGCCCAGGTCGCGTGCATCCACCTGAAAGGAGCGCAGTGTGCTGTTGGGTTCGACCGAGTCGTGGAGCGTTTGAAGTGCACGCGAGCGCGTGTCGCATACCTGCACCTGACTGACGTCGTCGTGGCGGCACAGTTCACGAACAACCGCCGATCCGATAGCACCAGCGCCAATGACAGTAATAACCATGAGTTCGGGGGAGAAAAAGTAAGCAGAGCTATACAGCCCCGCGCCCTTCAAGAGCACGGGCAAGTGTGGCCTCGTCGGCATACTCAAGGTCGCCACCAATAGGCAAGCCACGGGCGATGCGCGTTAGCGTTATGTCAAACGGCTCTAGCAGTTGCGCAATGTAATAGGCCGTTGTGTCGCCTTCTACGTTCGGGTTGACCGCCAGAATAATCTCCTCTACAGGCACTTCTTCGGGAGGCTCTTCAGAAGGCTTTTCAGAAGATGATTCGGCGGTAGAAGCATTGTCGGATTCAGATGAAGCGCCATTGGAAGCCTCTTTGGGGCCCGAAAACGACGGGTCAATTCGTGCCGCTAACGACCGGATGTTCAGGTCGTCGGGGCCTACGCCGTCAAGCGGCGAAATCACCCCGCCCAACACGTGGTACAATCCGTTATAGTCGCCGGTGCGTTCGATGGCGAGCAAGTCGCTCGATTCTTCAACCACGCAGATGGTCGAACGGTCGCGTCGATGCGATGCGCAAATGGGGCAGGGATCCTGATCGGTGACCACGTGGCAGGTTGAGCATTGCAAGACCTGGTCTTTCACCGCAAGCAACGCTTCGGCAATGGCCTCCACATCTTCGCGAGGCATTTTGAGCACGTGGTTGGTGAGGCGCTGAGCCGTCTTGCGTCCAATTGTGGGAAGCGTAGCAAACTGTTCTACCAGCGCCTCTACCGATTCGGATGTAAACTGCATAAGACGTATAGAGGGAAGAAGCGGTCATGGACAGGCACACCGCACCCAGGGGAGATGGACGAGCCCTACGGACCCGCCCTTCCCCAAAACGTAGCGCAGTGCGTGTATGCGTTACAAGCCCAGTTGACTGGGGTCCATGCCAGGAGGCAACATACCGCCCATGGAGCTTTTCATTTCTTGCTGGGCCATTTCGCCCGCCTCTTCAAGCGCCTTGTTTACACCAGCAATGACGAGGTCTTCAAGCAGTTCAAGGTCGTCGGGGTCTACCGCGTCCGGCTCAATCTCGATGGCCGTGATTTGCTGGTTGCCATTGGCCGTGACTTTCACCATGCCGCCGCCTGCTTCGGAAGTGACTGTTTTCTGGGCGAGCTCTTCTTGAGCCTGCGACATCTTCTTTTGCATGTCCATCATTTTCTTGAACATGTCGCCCATGTTGGGTCCACCGTTAGCCATAATCGTGTATTCAGTTGGTCAACAGAAAGAAACAGAGCACGGAAGGCCGTGCCGTTGCAATATCGGGAATGCAACGTGTAATTGGGGCATGTCGATCCGAGCAGCCTGCCCGATGAGCCGTTTTACCACACGGGTTCGGCCCCAAACATGGTGAAAAGGTCGTTGAGGCCGTCGTATTTTTCGCGCAGTTGCTTGATCTGGGTGCGTGGGTCGGATGGGGTTGCGTCTGATTCCGCTGAGGGTTCAGGCGCACGCACTTCAAGCGCAATGCGGTCGATTGCATCGTGGAGTTCATTGGGGAGCCGGTTGAGTAGCACCTCCTGGTTGTCGCGCAGCGTATCTCGATGCAGGCGTTTGGGCACAGCAAGGTGGAGGGTGCCGCGGTTGCACCGCAGCGGATCGGCGTCGTTAAGCAGACTGCCCAGGTTCATGCCGGTTTGCTTCACAGCTTTCACGTACTGCGGCCACGTTTGTTGGAGAGCTGCCATAACGCGGTCTTCCGAAGCATCAGGGGCTCCTCCTGCCGTTGCATATGCACTGGCTTCGGCATTTTCCGTAATGGCGTTTCTAGGGGCTCCATCGCCGCCCGACGGGTCGTCATCGTCGTCGGAGAGGGCGGGGGAGCCGAACAGGTCGAGGTAGCCCGTTTCGGCGTCGGAGCCCGAGGGGTTCGGGGTTGGTCCGGTAGGGGCCTCAGATGGATCTGCAGCAGAAGGGACCGGGTCGTCGGCTTCCGGCTCCTTCGGTTCAGGAGTCTCCTCATCGGAATCCGGGGTGTCGGTGGATGCTGATGCAGGCGCCTCCTCTTCCTTCTCGTCAGGTGTCGTTTGCGGGGCCGTGGAGGGTGCTTCGGGGCTGTCATCGTCTTCGCTGGCTTCGCCCGTCGTATCCGATGGGGCGGAGGCGGGCGCTGAAGGGGTGGGGGCTTCAGGCGGTTCGCTGTGTGAATCGGGGGTGGGGCGCTCGGGGTCGGGTTCTTTAGAAGCCGCTGGTGAGGCGGCAGAAGCCGTAGCCGATGCCTTCGGAGTGGAGGGGGCTGCTGGTTCAGGATCAGATGGCGGGGAAGATTCCGATCCGTCGGGCGAAGAGGGAGCGGGTGAGGTGGGCAGCGTGCCGTCCTGTGCATGCTGGGCCAGCGTATCCAACTGAGCTAATGCTTTTTGCACGTCGCCTGCGCGGGAGAGGTGGGCCATGTTGAGCAGCGCCAGTTCGAGTTTGAGGCGCGGCTGGCTGCTTTGCTTGACGTCGGTTTCGGCTTCGCCCACGATCATGAGGAGGCGCAGCAGGTCGGCTTCGCTGAAGCGGTTGCTGCTTTCTACGTAGCGCGGACGGGCCGACTCGGCGATGTCGGAGAGCGCTTCGGGACCCAGTGTGTGGGCCACGAGCAGGTGGCGAAGGTGCTCGGTGAGTCCGGCCAGGAATTCTTGGAGATCGTAGCCCGTGCTCATCACGTGCTGCACCAGCTTGAGCACGCCGCCGCTGTCGTTGTTGGCCACATGGTCAACCAGTTGAAAGAACAGGTCGCGGTCCACCACGCCGAGCGCCTGGGCGAGTTCGCTGTAGGTGAGATTGTCGCCACAGAGCGAGACGGCCTGGTCGAAGGCGGAGAGGGCATCGCGTAGGGCGCCATCGCCTTTGCGGGCAATGAGCATGAGCGACTCTTCGTCGGCGGTGATGCCTTCGTTTTCGCAGATATGGCGCAATCGTGCTACGATGCGAGGCACGGGGATGCGCCGAAAGTCGAACCGCTGACAGCGCGATAGAATGGTGGGCAGCACTTTGTGCGGCTCGGTGGTGGCAAAGATGAACAGCACGTGCGGCGGCGGCTCCTCGAGGGTTTTCAGCAGCGCGTTAAACGCCTGGTTCGAGAGCATGTGCACCTCGTCGATGATGTACACCTTCTTTTGGCTGCCCTGCGGCGGGATGCGCACCGACTCGCGCAGCTCGCGGATGTCGTCGACTTTGTTGTTGGAGGCGGCGTCGATCTCGAAGATGTTGAGGCTGCGCCCCTCCTCGAACGACTTGCAGGAATCGCAGGTACGGCACGGCTCGGCGCTGTCGGGGCGCTCCTCCAGCGGCGTTTCGCAGTTGATGGCTTTGGCCAGGATGCGCGCTGCGGTGGTCTTGCCTACACCGCGCGGTCCGCTAAAAAGATACGCGTGGGCCAGCCGGTCGAGCCGGATGGCGTTTTTGAGCGTGTCAGCCACATGGTCCTGGGCTACCAGGTCGGAGAACACCGCCGGGCGGTACTTGCGGGCAGTAACGAGATAGCGGTCGGCCATAGCGTGGGCGGGGCGGCAAACAAAAGCAGCAACGAGAAGGACAGGACGGTGCAATATACGGGCTGCACAACATGCCGTCAACCCGTGTACGAGTCAATGGGGGCGGCGTTGCGCGGTGGAGGTGGATGGGTTTGCTTGCATGTCAGTCTGCGATACTTTAACTTTTTACTACTAGAGTAGTATTTGGGTTTTTGAAACTTTGAGCGTGGTTAATATGCGGTTGATAGTTTGTGCTTTAACGATTGGTCTAACTGCTGCCTCCGTTTGTGGGTGTGCCCCACCTCCCGATGAAGCGCTTGTTGATCGGGGATATGCGTTGGAAACCCAAGACTTTTACGACGCGGCGCGGCATGGGGATACGGAGGCCGTGCGGCTGTTTATTGAGGCGGGGATGGATCCTAACAAGCAAGCACGATACGGCTTTCCGCCTCTAATTGGTGCTTCGTACTATGGCGCTACAGAAATTGTCGATATGCTTCTTGATGCAGGAAGTAATCCCAACGTACAGGGAAATCGCGGAGAGACGGCGCTCAGATTTGCAGCCTCGGAGGGACATGACAGCATCGTGGCTTTGCTTCTGCAGTTTGGAGCTGATCCCAATATCGAGCAAAGGGAAGGGCGTACGACACTAATGGGAGCTGCCTTTGGTGGACATGTCGATGTGATTGAGCGCTTGCTGGATGCAGGCGCAGATCCTTTAGTCCGCTCTGAAGAGGATGAAACCGCGCGCTCTATCGCTCAGGCGCAAGGCCATGAGGAAGCAGTTCGTGTACTCGTCTGCGCTGTGGAAGAGCAAAAAGACGATTCAGTAGAATAGAGCCACTGGCGTCACGTTTTTTTACACTTGAATGTTGCATTACATGACGTCTGTATCTAAAATATTACTGTCATAGTATTTTTATAAAAGCCATATAGCGACTATGCGCGTATCAAACTTCATACTGATCGTTCTTTTTCTGCTGGGCTCCTCGGTCTTTAGCGTGTATGCACAATC
>CAZZCI010000218.1:1586-4757 GCA_964653015.1 uncultured Rhodothermales bacterium | reverse complement strand
TGCAACCGACGGCGGCTTCGCGTCTACAGAGCGTTCATGCAACGGCTTCAGTGGTCGGTGCGTACTGCATGGCACGCGCTTATTGGCCATCTATCCACCTTGTATGACTGAGTCCTGCTGGTCCCTTCTGGATACGCATCTGTTCGACATTCCCTCAACGAAAGAAGCGTTCAACCCGTACCACGATCGCCATCCGGAACTAGATCAGCCGGGGGCGCCAGCGGTGCGACGGGCCAACCTGCGTGGCTACCTTGACGCGCTGCAAGACCCACGCCTGTTCATGATGGCCGAGGCTCCGGGACCGTGGGGATGCCGCTTCACAGGCATCCCAATTACGAGCGAAGACCAACTGCTTGATGATGCCTTTCCGCTATCGGGGCAGCGCACCAGCACCGCTGATGAGCCGCACACCGAGTACAGCGGCTCTATTTTCTGGCGCGTGATGACACCGGCGTTTCCGCACTTTTTTATCTGGAACAGCATGCCGCTGCATCCACACGATGAGGACGATCCCCTCACCATTCGCACCCCCCGTCGCACTGAGGTGCGTGCCTGGCACGACCTCACGAACGGTTTGCTCGACATCATGCAACCCGAGCGCATTGTAGCCATCGGACGCAAAGCCGAGCGGGCGTTCAACGAGATCGGGGTGGAGTCGGTGTACGT
The DNA here is from genome assembly GCA_964653015.1 of uncultured Rhodothermales bacterium. Classification (GTDB taxonomy): domain Bacteria; phylum Bacteroidota; class Rhodothermia; order Rhodothermales; family Salinibacteraceae; genus Longimonas. The sequence continues at coordinate 4,091 of CAZZCI010000218.1, read as the reverse complement.
GCGGCACCCCTCCCATGGCGGATCCAAAAAGTTTGCGGCGGGCATGGAACGCATTCTGCAGGATATGAAACTGCCCACCGCTGCTACCGCCTAAGTCTCCTCTTAACCGCTCAAGCACTATCGGTCTGACCCATGAACCTCTACACGGTGCTCCTGCTGGCCTTAATTGCCTACTTCGTGCGCGACATGATGCGCACCTGGGTTGCTAAACGGGCTAAAATGCAAGGCACCACCGACCCAGTCAGCCACACCGAAGTGGAGCATCTAAAGGATACCGTAAACCAGTTGGAGAGCGACCTGGCCGATGCACACGTGACGCATGAGCGCCTTACCGAGCGCATCCAACACCTCGAAACCATCGTAACCCACGAAGCTTGGGACCGCTTCTCGGACGACGCGGCTCCCCTCGATCCACCTTCAGCAGATCGCACGCCCGATGCCTCAGACGCCTCCGACATCGCGGCCCAGTGGGCCCGTCGACTGCGAGGATAGGCCCATCTGTTTTCGGATTGCGTGAAGCAGTGGACTCTTTGCCCGGAGGCGTGCTATACTATTAGATGGAAGCGTGGCATGTTTTACCGCATGCCGCCTTGCCGCATCACAGGTTCGCTGCATGATGGCAGTGATGAAAAGGGAATCTCGTGAGGGGCGCATGCCTGAATCGAGAGCTGTACCCGCAACTGTGAATCGAACGGCGTAGTCAAGGTGCATATCCACTGCAGGTCTGTTGCCTGTGGGAAGGATCATGCCTTGCTGACGGCGCCTATGGGACCTCCCTGTTCGTTCGATAAGCCAGGAGACCTGCCTGCGATGCCGACTCGTCACCTTCCTCCGGGACTAGAGGGAGCGGCGTTGAGCCCATTTGCGTGGTATGCCATAGGTAAGGCATACCTCTGTTGATATATCGCACCGGCCGGCATCGGCGGCCCAGCATGTGTGCATCCGCTGGATGTCATGCATGGTGCGTGGGGACAGCGACCCTCCCATCATGCGGCATGGCGATATATCAATGGATCGTTGCGCTACTTGTATGGGGCATGCTTACCGTGGGCAGCCATGCGACCGCTGCAACTCCCTCCCACTCATTTCCCCCCGATGCCTCGTCGGATACCAACGCACCGCCCGACACCACAGCGTGGCATGTGGACCTGCCCGGTCTTACCGTCACCGCCACACGCATTCCTACCGCGCTGCACGACCTTCCCGCTCCTGTCACACGTTTTGACTCCACCGCACTGGCACGCACGGGCGGATACAGCGTAGCCGATCTATTAGAGCGGCGCGCCGGCGTGCATGTGCGTAGGGCAAGTGCGTATGGCAGCGCTACTGCCTCGGTGCGGGGAGCCGGCGCCTCGCAAACCCTCTTGCTCTTAGATGGCCACCGCATCGCGAATCCGCAACTCGGCCAGACCGACCTGTCGCTACTGCCCACATCATTGCTAGAAACCGTAGAGGTGATGCATGGCCCTGCGGCTCCCCTATACGGCAGCGACGGCATGGGCGGAGCCGTGCAACTGCGTACGCGCACCCCTTCGGAGCCTACGGTAGGGCTTACAACCGAAGCCGGCGCCTATGGCCACCGGCAGGCGCGGTTGCATGCGGGTACGCGAGGCCCCACCTGGGCTGGAACCGCCGCGGTAACCTATCAACAGCACGAAGGCGACTTTCCGTTCGATGACCGCCGCCGGGCCAATGCCGACCGGGCTCACGTGAGCGCCTATGCCACGCTGCATACCGCCGACACCGACCGGACGCGCTTCGCGGGACTCTACACCGAAACCGACCGTGGGCTGCCTGGCGGACGCGGAGTGGTGCAGAATGATGAACGGCAGCACGACCGCACCCTGCGTGTATGGGGCCACCATCGGTGGCGCCTGGCCAGCGGTACGCTCACCACACGGGCCTTCGGACAGTATGATGCTATTCGCTACCAGAATCCCTCTCAAAACATCGACGACATCGGGCATACGTACAGCGCACAGGCCGAGGCTGAGTGGGAAGGAGCCATGAGTTCGCGATGGGCGCTCAACCAGGGACTGCGTGTGCAGTCTGATTGGGCCGAGCACCCAAGCCTGCGCGCTGCGGCCACGCAGCAACACATGAGCGCATTTGCTAGCACCGTAGGCTCGTGGGACCATATCCGGCTGTTCCCTGCCCTCCGAGCCGATGCGTATCGCGTATCAGACGGCACCAACCGCATGGCGCTTACGCCACGGTTGGGCCTCAACGCAACACCGTGGCCCACGTACGATGCCCTTCGCCTGCATGCGCATGCCGGGCGTTCGTTTCGCATGTCCACCCTCAACGACCGCTACTGGCAGCCCGGCGGCCAACCCGACCTACGCCCCGAACGCGGGTGGAGCCTGGATGTGGGACTGCGTTGGCACCACCAGACCACACGCGTAGAGGCTACTGTTTTTCAGCAACACCATACCGACCGCATTGTGTGGCAGGTCGGCCAAAACGGCGTGTGGAGTCCACGTAACATAGAGCGTGTACGTACGC
>CAZZCI010000218.1:0-1486 GCA_964653015.1 uncultured Rhodothermales bacterium | reverse complement strand
ACCCGACTGATCCATCCTCTGATTCTGCTTTCTGCCATCCTACTCGTGCTGGCCGGATGCGACTTTGCAGACACTGACGACGGCTTCCCCACGCTTCAATCCTCTGATGTCATTGTAGCGAATGCGGGCGCCTTTGGCGGTGCAAACAGCAGTCTCACATTCATTGACCCCACAGGCGAACAAGATCCGACTACCACAGACACGTTCGATTCGTATATTCAGAGTCACACCGTTTTACAAGACCAATTTTTAGTGGCGTTTGGCGAAACGGCCACCGTTGGCATCTTTGATCTGGAAGAGGCTGCCGAGCTTGGCTCTATTACCGACATCGAAAATCCCCGCGCCATTATATCAGACGGTACGGTTGCATATATAACCCGACAAGACTTTAGCGGCGAATCGGTGCCTGAGGTGGTCGAGGCGAACGTGCCTGAGCGTACGGTAGAAGCACGCATCGAACTCGATGACAACCCCGAGGGCCTCATGGTGATTGACGACCGTGTGTATGTGGCCATGGGCAACGAAGACGGTTCTATTGCGGTGATTGACCGCAACGAACGCGAGGTCGTTGAGACGTTCGATCCAGAGTGCGATGCTCCACGTGCGCTGTTTCCCGACACGCAAAATCGCATTGTTGTGGCATGTACTGGAGCCACCATCTTCAACGACGACTTCGAGGTCATCGACGAAACCGACGGCGCTATTCGCTTAATGGACACCGATGGCTCAATTCTCGATGAGCAAGACCTCGACGGCCAACTCACCTCGGCTAGTGCACAACAACGCGTAGCCTTTGATTTTGTGAACAACGCTATGTTTGCTGTCATCAACGGCACGACCGTGCTACGCTACGATCCCGCCACAAACGATCTGGAGACAATTGACGTCGAAGGCGACCCGATTGGAGCGATTGCGTATGACGGGGTGGAAGACCAACTGTACTTGGGACGTCCCGACCCCAATGATCCGTTTGGAGCAGCCGGAACGGTAACCGTACATGAACCCGGCGGCGCCGAAATCGAGTCGTTCAACGCTGGCATTGCTCCCGGACACATTGAAGTCCGTGTCGCACAAGAGTAATCACACGTACTGCGGACCGCAGGCAAGCAGGCTGATGACGGGTCTCTGATGACGGGTCTCTCTTGACTTTAGGCTCTAAGCGAACAGTATCGCTCTCGTCGCGATGCTCTGCGTCGCGACGCCTGCGGAGACGCTCCCGTGTCGTATCTGTTTAGCAACGTGCCGCTGTTGGCGCATCGACACAAGGACATATTCTATGATTGACTTGTGACAGCTGACTTGTGACAGCGCTCCCCTCCATACACGCACGGGATATGCGGAGTGAATATCGCCGGAGCTTCTGCACAGCGAATCGAAATCCACCATCAGCGGTATAGCAAGTGATGCACCGTTACGTTGGATAACTTCGCCAATGGAAGATGTGCCCACGCTCAGCCTGCTTTTGCCTGATTGGTCCATGAGGTCG
>CAZZCI010000217.1:3317-4764 GCA_964653015.1 uncultured Rhodothermales bacterium | reverse complement strand
TAAAAGTGGAGGGCGCCTTTCCCGATACGTGGCTCTCGTTTGTTGAGATGAACGAGGATGAACTGTTTGCCGACTTCATTGCGCTGTTTTCAGATACGCTGGATGAGGACGACACCTCGGAGTTGCGTTCCGTTATCGCTAAAGAAGGCGGGTTTCGCTACCAGGTGATGGGCCGCTTCGAATCAGTTGTAAAGCGCCGCAAGGCCATCAAGCGAGACGTACAACGCATTCGCAGCCGCATCCGGAAGCATGAAGACGGGCCTGCTTCGAATCAGGCGGAGGAGGAGATCAAGAAACTACGGCAGGAGAAGACGGCGCTGCAGCGTATCGATGCCCAGATTCGCAGCATGAGCACCTACAACTTTCTCACCGAATCGGGTCTCCTTCCCAACTACGCTTTTCCTGAGGAGGGCGTCACACTGCGTTCGGTGCTCCTTCGCGGCGAGGAGATCTGGGCGAAGGAATACCGCCGCCCAGCCTCACAGGCGCTGAAAGAACTTGCGCCGGGTGCGACATTCTACGCAGGCGGTCGCAGCGTTCAAGTCGACCAGATCGACCTCTCCGGCGAGGACACGCTTCAGGAGTGGCGCCTCTGCGACCAGTGTGGCCACCTGGAGCAGGTTGTTGAGGAAGGAGGCAAAGCCGTTTCCTGTCCGCGTTGTGGGAGCCCGCAATGGGCCGATTCAGGCCAGCGGCACACCCTCGTTCCCCATCAGGAAGTAGCGGCGACAACACTCGACCGCAAGAGCCGAATCACCGATGACACTGAGGGGCGTTCGCCGTCGTTTTACGACACCCGCTTGCATGTGGGCATTCGCAAGCAAGACGTAGACATGGCCTACGAGATCAAAGACGGAGAAATGCCCTTCGGCTTTGAGTTTGCGCACGATGCCGAGCTCCATGAAATCAACTTTGGCGAGCCGGGTCCGAACGATCGCTTGGAGTATGCGGGGGAGCCGGTGTATGGCAAAGGGTTCGACACGTGCCCGCAGTGTGGGCGCGTTCACATCGACGATGACGGCATCAATCACACACAGTCGTGCACGACCCAGACCCAACACGCCGATGCCGATGAGGTCGCGCGGGTTGCACTGTTCCGCCAGATGCGTTCGGAGGCGGTGCGCATCCTACTGCCCGAAACCTCTATTGCAAACACAGAGCGGCGCGTTCATTCCTTGAAAGCAGCCCTGCTCTTGGGGCTAACCGCCCAGTTCAAAGGAAATGTAAGCCACCTAAAGGTAGCTATTCAAGAGCATCAGACCGGTCCCGAGGCTGTGGGACGCAAGCGTTTTCTGGTGCTCTACGACAGCGTACCAGGCGGAACGGGCTACTTGCCTCGCCTCCTGAAAGACAAAGAAGCTATCATTGATGTCTTCGAACAGGCGTACGAGATCATGGCAACCTGTTCGTGTCGCCATGATGAGGACAAAGACGGCTGCTACCAGTG
>CAZZCI010000217.1:0-3217 GCA_964653015.1 uncultured Rhodothermales bacterium | reverse complement strand
TCGCGCTTGCGCACGGCATGGCCGCGGCCGTCGGCTTCCCCGAAACGACCGACACCCCGCAGCAGGACTGGAGGAAATCGCTCCGCACCCATGCGCCGGACTCCCTGTGCCGTCGTTTAGAGGAAGAAGCAGACCATCAAACGGCGGTCATGGGATATGCCAACCCGTTTACACAAGGAGCCGGTGCATCCACATCAAACGCTCCTGCATTGCTCTGGGCCGTCACCAATACGGATGCGGTCGAAGCAATAACGAGCGACGTGGATCAATCAGCGGCGGGGCTCTCGGTTGCGCTCTATATAGACGACAAGGCAGATCTTGAGCGATCGGCCTGGAACGGCTATCTACGGCTGTACAACATGCTTCAGTTCATCCCGGGCGTGTATCCGATTACCGCCCGCCTGCCGAAGCGCGACCGCAGCACGCCCTACGACAGCCTGTGGGAAACCCAGCCGCCTCCTCCGAAGGAAGCACAGCCTGAGCACGGGCCCTGGACAAAAGCAATTGAGTACGCGCTCCCTGAAACCGAGGATCTCATTCGTCAACTGGGGGATGCAGGAGCGCCTGTTCCTCAGATGCCTTACCAGCACCAGGAAAACGGCCCTATTGTTGCCGAGGCGGAGATGGGCTGGTCCCAGGCGTCGGTTGCTATCGTACTGCCGGAGCAAGCCTCCAGCAAGACGCGTCTTGAACAAGCAGGGTGGGAGGTCTTCACACTGAAGGAGGCACAAGCCAACCCGGACCAGCTTCTTGACCATCTGAACGGGGAGTAGGCTCTGTTCAGTGTTGAACGCACCGACTACTCGACTTTCCTCATACCTCTTCCTTTACAACTTATGGATGTCACGGTAGCCATCGGCGACGAATTTCTCGACGCATTTTCGGCCCTGCCCAAAGCGCAGCAGAAAAAGACACGCCGCTTCATTGAGAAGTTTAGAGCCGCCCCGAAGTCAAGCGGGATCAACTACGAGAAGATCAACGGGGCACAGGACGAAAAACTTCGATCGGTCCGTATCGACCAAGCGTACCGAAGCATTATCCTGAAGCCCCCAACGGGCAACGTGTTCATGATCCTCTGGGTGGACCATCACGACGATGCCTATCAGTGGGCGCGTAACCGGTTTTTTGAGATCCACCCCGAAACAGGAAGTCTGCAAGTGCTACCCCTTGAAGATGGAGAGGTCCCGAATACTGCGACCACGGATTCTACGAGGGATCAGGACAAAAACGAGCAAGACGATCTCTATGCGGAGTATCGGGATCGCGAGTTGGTCCGCCTGGGCGTGCCGGAGCGACTCCTCCCACTCGTACGGAGCATTGAAACCGAGGAAGATCTCGATGCAATGCAGAAGTACCTGCCCGAAGAGGCCTATGAGGCGCTCTTTCTGCTGGCTGCCGGGTACACGCAAAGCCAGGTAGATAGTGAACTGGCCTACAAGCGCCGCAAAGCCGAGGACGTAGATACCCAGGACTTTGCCTCGGCTCTCAACGACCCGAATACGCAGCGCCGGTTTACACTTGTCGATGACGACGAAGAGTTGGAGCGCATGCTCGATGCCCCGCTTGAAAAGTGGCGCACGTTTCTCCATCCCTCACAGCGCCGCCTGGTCACGATGGAAGCCAACGGCCCTGTGCGCGTTCTGGGGGGCGCTGGCACAGGCAAGACCGTGGTCGCGATGCACCGGGCCGTGTGGCTGGCTGAGAACGTGTTCACCGATCCGGATGATCGCCTGCTGTTCACCACATTCACCCGCAACCTTGCCGCTGATATTGAGCAGAATCTCGCTGCCCTGACCTCCGAAGACATCCTTCGGCGTATCGAGGTACAGAACCTGGACCGCTGGGTCACGCAGTTCCTCCGTGCACACGGGTATGCGTATCAAGTGGACTATGGCACGCAGACCAAGAACCTATGGGAGCAGGCGTTAACCCTCGCTCCAGACGATATGGCAGAGGCCTTTCTGCGCAGCGAGTGGGAAGAGATCATCCAGCCGAAAGGCATCGACACGTTATCCGAGTACATGCGCGTGAGCCGCATCGGGCGAGGGACCCCGCTCCAGCGTCCCACGCGGAAGGCCATCTGGCCGGTCTTTGAAGAGTACCGTGATCTGCTTGAGCAGAACAAAGTGCGCGAGCGCGAAGGCGCATTTCGGGATGCGCGGGCCCTGCTTGACGAGAAAGGAGATATCCTCCCGTACAACTCCATCTTAGTCGATGAAGCCCAGGATATGGGCACGCAAGCCTTCAAGCTGATCCGCCAGATGATTCCCGGCGGTGACCAAAAGCACGATCTGTTTATCGTAGGGGATGCGCACCAGCGCATTTACAACCGACAGGTCGTGCTGGGCCACTGCGGCATCAACATCGTTGGACGGGGCCGCAAGCTCCGCGTCAACTATCGAACGACCGAAGAGAATCGAGAATGGGCAGTGGGGCTGCTGCAAGGCGAACGCTACGATGACCTTAACGGAGGCATTGATAATCAGGAGGTCTACAAATCACTGGTCCACGGAGCCGCACCCCGCGTCAAGATCTTCGACTCGTTTCAGGAAGAGACCGAGGCGATCGTTGGGTATCTTCGGAATGTAGCTGATGACGGCGACGACCTGCGCAACACGTGCTTGGTAGCGCGGACGAATGATCTGGTGCAGCAGTACGGAAACGCGCTGGAGGAAGCCGGCCTTGAAACTTATACCGTCCAACCTCAGCAGGCTGAGGACCGGTCGCAGCCCGGTGTCCGTCTGGCAACGATGCACCGCACGAAAGGACTGGAGTTTGACCGAGTCATTGTAGCAGGCGTGACGGAAGATGTCATGCCCCATAACAGCGCGATCCGTCAGGCTGCCGATGACGTCGACCGGTCGCATCGTCTCAAGCAAGAGCGCTCCCTGCTGTACGTGGCGGTGACCCGTTCTAAACGTGAGGTCATCGTAACCGCCCCTGAGCCCGCCAGTCCCTGGGTTCAGGAGGGGTGATACAGATGAATACACCACCGATATTGGCCTGCCCTTTGAATGTGAATCGCCGGGCTGGTTAATCCCTAAAGCCATACCGGCGGGGTGGCAATCCGATCTACGCTCCCCTGGATGCTGCGCTCAGAAGAGGTCTACTGAAAGAACTTACAGTGGAATGATTCGACGAAATCACCGCCACCAAAAATCACAACAAAGGCTAAAACGTAGCGGTGAGTTGCACCTGAAACGTGTGGATGGTCGGG
>CAZZCI010000216.1:0-4765 GCA_964653015.1 uncultured Rhodothermales bacterium | reverse complement strand
GCTCCCCTGCAAGAGCAGGGCCACATCGATACAGCACTTGTGCCCTACACGCCGTTTGGGGTGCTGCGGGCGGCGCGCCATCAGCCCTACCGTGGCGATCACTACGCCGGACTGATGTGGGAGCACACGTTTCGCACCGTTCCGTTTGAGATGGTCGGCATTTCGAATCCGCAGTTCGCATTGATCGTGCATGGCGGCCACGGGCGCACCTGGACCGACGACGCCACGCCCACCGATGCGCTCCGCTCGATGGATCGCTGGCATCACGAAGTGGGCCTTAGCCTGAGCGGCGGCCTGCGCATTGACGTTACCGCCCGCCTGGACGAGCCGGGCTGGTCACTCGGTCTGAGTACCGGACGCTTGTTTTGAACGGGGCCTGCTGAGGAGGCTTAGAGAGGGCGCCACAGCACGTATTTGTTTAGCGTGGTCCAATGGTCGCCCGGGATATCCGCTTCGCTCCTGATCCCGGGCTATGGAACGGTTCGATGTGAGTGCAATCCATCGCCGGGGACCGCTTGCGTCCCCGGCGATCTGCTTAACTTCAGGTTTGACAGAACGCTCACACCTGAAAGTTAGGAGGGGGAGGGTCGTATCAAACTTTACGTCTCACCTCGATCAAAAAACGGCCAGGGTAGGCCCCTGACCGTACGGAAGGTGTACAGCCCTTGTACCGTCACAGCGTGCTGTGACGCCTCCAGGGGCTGTTCGACGTTCAGCAGCTCCTGGCAACCCCAAAGGCATATTTCGAAGGAGATCGTTACTCGCTGTGCTCGTGTCGGACTCCGCTCAAGATGACAATATAAAATGGCGGCGTCGCCACGCTTGCCGAGACGCTCCAGCATCCCTAATCCACCATCTGGTTTCTTTACCTCAGGGGGATACGTTGGACGCAGAGCGTCCATTCGTCCGTCGCGACGCAGAGGGGCCGAAGGTCATGCCGGTTGTACATCGCGACGAGGACGCAAACAATTTTAGACCAGTTCGTTTAGGGGCATGATGCCTTGAGGGCTGCAAAGGCGGGTTCCGCAGTTTTAATGCGATTGCCCTGGATGAAGGGTAGGATGGAGGAATATCCACCCGGCAATCCCCAAAACCATTGTTGAGGTCACTTACCGCGTCCCATCCATAAACCGGTGAAATGCATCCAGGGCGGTCTCGGGCTGCTCTACCGGGGTGGTGTGGCCACTGCCAGGGGCAATGACGAATGTGCTGTTGGGTAAGGCGTCGTGAGTGGCGCGCGTATTGTCAAGGGGCACGACGGCATCTTCAGACCCAGCCACCAGCAACACCGGCTGCGACACCGCACCAAGGTCGGCAAGCACGCTATCGCGTCCAAAGATGGCATGGCCCAGCTGTACCGTGCCACTGGGCGCGTTGGCCGTCATGATGGAGCGCCACTCGCTCATGGCATCGGGATGGTTGGTGCGATACGTCTCGCCAAAAAGCATCGGCTCCACCTGCCCTACGACCGGGCCGTATCCGGTTGTTTTTACCATCTGGAGCATGGCCTTGTACTTCATGCGTTGCAGGGTCGATTCGGACTGCGCCTGCGTGTTCATGAGCATGGCCTGTGTGATGCGATCTGGGTGGTCAAGCAGGAGCCGAAAGCCGACATATCCGCCCATAGAGTGTCCCAGGTAGGTGGCCTGCTCCAGTTCAAGGTGATCCATCAGCGCGATCACATCGGCAGCCAGGCTGGGGATGCCGTAGCCGTTGTCGGGCACATCCGACGCCCCCTGCCCCCGCCAATCCCACGTGATGCAGCGATAGTCGTCTTGAAGCGCCTCAATAAATGCATCGTACATGCGGTGAGTGAGCAGATAACTGGGGCCCATGAGCAACGGCGGCCCGTCGGTCTGGGTGTCGCGAACGTGTAGTGTGATGTCGCGGATGGCGTAGGCAGTGGTCATAGCAAGACGGGTTTGTTTGAGCAGCTAGTCGTGTTGAAGGGTTACTCCGCGATGGGGGGGTCATCGGGGGCATCGGTGGTGTTTAGGGTAGGAATGCCCGTGGCCTCCCACAAGTCATCGGCGTGCCATCCGCCGCGCGGAGCCTCGTCGTGGGCCCGTACGGCGGCTACTTGTTCGGAGCGTACGGCGGTGGTGTCGTTGCCAAAGCTTTGGCGCACGTACGTAATGACTGCCGCTACCTCCTCGTCGCTCAAGTAGCCAAAGCCCGGCATCACGCCATTGTAGGTAGTGCCGTCCACTTCCATTTCGCCACGTACGCCATGAAGCACCAGTCGGATGAAGCGGCCTTCGTCTCCGAGCACCCATTCGTTGGGCGTGAGCGGTGGAAATGCGCCCGCGATGCCGCTCCCATCCATCTGGTGGCACGTTTGGCACCTTAGCTGATAGATGCGTTCGCCATACGCATACGGATCATCGCTGTACTGCACACGGTCGCCCTCGCCGGTGCATCCAGCAAGTAATCCCGCTGTCAGCAGGCCCACGAGTAGGAGACCAAGAAAGGAAATGAGTCGGGGCATCGAAACGAAAAAGATAGTTGGCGGATGCAGGGGCATATCAACTTTCTGAGGGGGCGTAGCGTTGCATGAGCATTTCCTGAACGCTTTGCGTATGGGTGCCGTCATCGGTGGGTACGTAGCGCCCGTCGGCGTGCAGCGCCCAGGTGCGGGGGCGGGGTTGCAGTGCCGCCTCCAGATGATCCAAGATGCGCGTGCGCAATGTATCATCGGTGATAGGCACAGCCACCTCTACGCGTTCATCCAGGCGGCTGCTCTGCCAGTCGGCACTGCTAATATAGACCGTAGGCCCCCCGTGCCAGAAACAAAACACCCGTTCATGCTCCAGAAAACGATCCACGATGCTGTGGACGCGAATATGGTCGCTAATGCCCGGCACCCCCGGACGCACCCGGCACTGCCCGCGCACAATCAGATCAATCTGCACACCGGCTTGCGAGGCGCGATACAGCGACTGGATCAGTTGCACATCCGTTAGTTCATTCATTTTCAGGAGGATGCGTGCCTCGTTTCCCTGATTGGCCTGCTCAATCTCTGCCTCGATATGGCGTTGCCAGGTCAATCGCATGGCGTGCGGGGCGGTAACCAGTGTATCGTACGTCTGCTTGGGCGCAAATCCAGTGAGAAAATGAAACAGTTGTGTGAGATCGTGCCCAATATCCGGGTCGGCGGTAAGGAGTCCGTAGTCGGTGTAGTGGCGGGCGGTGTGCGTATTGTAGTTGCCCGTGCTGATATGGGCATAGGTGCGGGGGCCCTTGTCTTCGCGCCGCACTACCAGAGCGGCCTGCGCGTGCGTTTTGAGGCCCATTACGCCATAGGCAACGTGCACCCCGGCATCCTCCAGTTTGCGGCCCCAGGCAATGTTTTTCTCTTCATCGAAGCGTGCTTTCACCTCAATGAGCACCGCTACCTGCGTGCCCTTCTCGGCGGCGTTGATGAGCGCCTTGACAATGGGAGAGTCTTCGGAGGTGCGGTACAATGTCATTTTTATGGCGAGTACCTTTGGGTCCTGCGCCGCGGTTTCGATAAAGCGTTGTACGCTATCGCGAAATGAGTGGTACGGGTGATGCAACAGGACATCGCCCGATCGAAGGGTTTCAAACAGCGTGGTGGTGTCTGATGAGGGACGCAATGGGAGGGCGGTGGGGGCCACAGGGCGCCAACTCGGAAAGCGCAGGCCGCGCTCAAAGCGGGCATCGGGTACATGCAGATCGGCGAGCGCGTCCACGTCGGTCAGGTCTAATGGAGAGGGCGTTACAAAGACATCCTGGTCGGGCACGCGCAGTTTGCGTTGAAGAAACGCCTGCACGCCGGTAGGCATTGTGCCGTCCACCTCCAGCCGGACAATGGGGGCGAACCGTCGTTCACGCAGGCGTTCTGAAATCGCATCCAGCAGGTCGTCGGTATCAGTGTCGTCGCGAGGTACCTCGGCATTACGCGTGACACGAAACGGGTACACGCCCTCCACCTGCATCCCTGGAAAAAGCATATCGATGTGCGCAGCCACGAGCGTTTCAATCGGTATAAACTCCAGCGGCGCATTCAGCGGAATCCACCGTGCACGGGTCTTAGGTACCTTCACCCGGGCGAAGTGCTCGGTGCCCTTTTTCGGGTGGGTAAGCACCACGGCCAGCGACAGGCTCATGTTGGAGATGAAGGGAAACGGGCGCCCCGGATCCACCGCTAAGGGCGTAAGGATCGGTTTTACATGCGTGTGCATGTAGGTGGTGAGGCGGTCTTGCTCGGCGGGGGCAAGCGATTCCCAGTCGCGAATGCGGAGTCCGATGGTATCAGCGGCGGCGGGCGCTACGGTGTCGGTCCACGTGCTGTGGAGGGCTTCGTGCTGTGTCTCCACCGCCTTGATGATGAGCGCAAGCTGTTCCTCGGGGGTGCGGCCATCGGGGCCAACATCGAGGCGGTTGTCGTCTACCTGTCGTTTTAGGCCCCCCACCCGTTTACGCACAAATCCATCGAGGTTGGAGGCCGCCATGCTCACAAACCGGATGCGCTCCATCAGCGGCGTGCGTGCATCGCGAGCCAGGTCGAGCACGCGCCAGTTGAAGTCGATCCAGCTCAGTTCACGATTCAAATACAGGCTGGAGTGGTCAAGCGGCGGATCATCGGGCACCGGCTGGGGCGCCAGGGCGTGCGAAGCGGAGAAGGTGTCAGACGATGCAGGCATAGCGGGGCGGGCCAAGTGGAGTAAAGAACAGGACGGGGTGGGCTGTAAGTGAAGTCACGTGTCAATATTGGAGTTCAAGAGGGAGTGACAGCCTGCCC
>CAZZCI010000215.1:0-4775 GCA_964653015.1 uncultured Rhodothermales bacterium | reverse complement strand
AGCGCTCTACCAACTGAGCTATGGCCCCGTGTAGGAGCACTGAGTATACCACACGGAGACGATGGTTCCATCGGTCCCGCACGGCTCCACGCGCAATTCACAAGGGGTTCAGGACGTCTTCTGCGACGCCTTCTCGAAGTTCTCCTCAAACCATTCGAGGAATTCATCCACGGCGGCGTCTGAGAAGGAGATGGGCGTCCCGCCGAGTTCGCGTATTTCCTCTTCCTCTACATCCTCAAAAACGCGAACGAGGACGGGGATGTCTTCCACGATTGAAAAGATGGGCTGAATGGTGCGGGGGCGCGCCAGCGTCGAGATGATGATGCGGGCCTGATCCGCGCCCGCGGCCTTGAGCACCTTGGGGTCACCCGCATCACCCCGCATGCAGGAAATGCCTCCATCGCGTAGGTTAGACACCGTGCCAGGGTCTTCGTCCACTACCAGTACCTCATGTCCGGAAAGCAGTAGCGTCTCCAACAGGGGGAGGACGGTTTCACCGCCGCCCAACAAGAGGATGTGGTCTTTGGGCGCCTTAGTGGGGCGACCCCGAGTGCGAAGCGGGTGCAGCTTCATGAGTCGCCAGAGCACGCTCTCGGACGAGATGATAGGCGTGACGATCATGGTCAAGACGGTCGTCAGCGCGATAATAGTGAAGAGGTCCTGCGAGATCTGTCCCAAGACGAGGCCCTGCAAGCCGACGACCAGTGAGAACTCACTGGTCTGCGAAAGGAGCAGGCCCGACTCCAGCGAACTTCGCGCGGTGAGACCTGCCCGCTCGGCGATAAGTGTGACGAGGGGAGGCGTCACGATAATCACAATTAGTGCGAACACAATGGCATGCCACAGGCCCTCGACCCCTGGCACCACAATTACGGTTCCGAGCGCCGTGAAAAACACAGCCGTGAAAAAGTCTGAGATCGGCCGCAGTTCACCGTGCACAAGGCTGCTGATGGGGAAACCCGAAAGCGACACACCAGCGAGGAAGGCCGCAGAGATAAGCGGGACGCCCATCACCCAGGCCAATCCCATAAAACAGAACAGCACCGAAAGAATGACCAGCAGCAGGCTCTCGGTGTCGAGCTCCAGGCGCTGAATGAGGAAGGGTGCGCCGTACCGTACCATCAACGCGGCGAGGCCAACCAGCAGCAGCGTCCCGCCTACGCCCGCTGCGGCGTCCAGCCAACCATCGCCGATGCGGGTGGCAATGGGGATAAGCAAAATGATGAGCAAGTCCTGCACCAGCAACACGCCAGTCGTAGCGCGTCCAAAGGGCTCAAACATCTGCCGACGCTTGGCCAGGAGCCGGACCACAATGAGCGTAGAACTCGCCGCCAGGGCCAGTGCAAGGTAGAGCGCATCGGCCATTACGTAGCCGAGCGTGATGGCTGCGCCAAGCCCGACCGCACCAAGCAGGAAAAACTGCAATACACCGATCTGCAATGCCACGCTCTTATAATCGCCAACGCGGCGCACGCTCAGGTCGGTTCCAGCAATAAAAAGCAGTAGTGTGACCGCCAGTATGAGTACGTCCTCTACAAAGTCCTGCTCGGCGATCAGGCCACTGAAGCCCAGCATCACGCCAGCGATAAGGAGAAAGGGGATGGCCGGCACGCGCAAATAGAAGGCAAGCCCGAAGGCTACCGCGGCCACGCCTAACAAAGCAGCAATTTCGATCATTGCTTCAACACGTAGAAATTAGTTTGAGTCACAGAACAGCCTCGCCCACGTTACTTGCGAATGGCAACCTCGTCGTGGACTTTTACTTTGTCCCGTAGACGTCTCAATCCTGCGCGTTCTGAGTATATGATGTTATCAACGCCGAGGGCTCGGAGGGCTCGGATATTGTGCTCACTGAAGCCATGGATTGCGACCGGCACCCCTTCTTCATCGGCGCGGTACGCCAGAAAGTTATTGATATCCTCTATGTGCAGGGCCGATATGAGCAGCTTAGCTTTGCCAAGGTTTGCGGCGTCCATAGTGCCAAACTGCAAGGCGTCACCCTGCATGGTGCGGCATGTTAGTCCTTTGAGTTTGCCAGGGTCAAAGTCCATCGCTAAAACCGTTTCACCCCTGCCACAAAGGTGCTCCACGATCCGGCGCCCCATGGCATTCATCCCGACCACGATAATGTGGTCTTGAAGCACCGTACCTGCGTCTTCCTTCAGCAGTTCATCTTCTTCGACTTCGGCTGAATCAAACCAGCGAAAAACGCCGCGCGCGTCAAACCAGTCAAACAGCTGGTAATTGAAGAGAATCATGTAGGCCGAAATGCTGATGGTCACCAGTCCCACGAGGGCGATTAGCGAGAGGATGCCCTCGTCAATCAGTCCTGCGCTCAGACCCATAGCGGCAAAGATAAACGAAAATTCGCTGATCTGAGCCACAGTTACACTCGTGAGGAAGGAGACCTTCTTCCCGTACCCCATGTATGTGATGATCAGCATGAAGATAAAGGGATTGCCAATCAGCACGAACAGCGAGAGAATGAGAGCTGAATTCAGATGCTGAATAGCTTGGCCGAGCTCCATCTGCACGCCGAGCGAGATGAAGAAGATGGCGATAAATACATTGACGAGGGGATGGACGCGTCGGCGCAGGTCATAATTAAAGGGCAATTGGGCCAGCGCGATGCCTGCGAGAAACGCACCGATTTCGACGGAGAGTTCCATCGCTTCTGCACCGTAGACGAGCAGAAAGCACCAGAAGAGGCTCCAGATGAACAGCGCCTCCGGAGACCTGGAAATCCACCCGAACACCGTGGGGAAGATGTAACGCGAGGCAGCGAGGGCCCCGATTAGCAGAACACTCATGCCCAGGAAGGCGAAGCCAAGGTCGGGCAGCGTGCCAGCTAAGGTGAATTCTTCGGTGCCATCGAGGCCGGCGATAAAGGTGAGCGCCAATATCACGACCAGGTCCTGCACGAGAAAGATGCCAACGGCAATGCGGCCGTAGAGCGCATTGATGTCCTTCTTAACCTCCAGCAGTTTCACGACCACAACGGTGCTACTAAACGTCAGAGCGACTGCAATGAAGAGGGACTCAACCACGTCAAAATTGAGTAGATAGGCCAGCCCAAACCCTCCAGCGGCTGTAAAGAGGACCTGCCCAATGCCGGCCGCTACCGCCACCGGCCCAACATCCTTAATCTTGTCGATACTCAGTTCTAACCCCACGAGGAACAGCAGCAGCGCAATGCCGAACTCGGCAATGAGCTCCACCGTGTGAGTCACTTCTACCAGGCCTGTGATCGGGCCCAGGGCAAGCCCAACGAGGATGTAAATGATGATGGTGGGTATGCGCAGACGCTGCGTGGCCACAACAAGGAGGGCTGCCGGGACGATGAAGAGCCCGATGTCCAGCAGCAGTTCGACATCCAGCATGGGCGCAATATAAAATTCCAGAATTTGACGAGCGGAAGCTACCGGAGCACGGGGGAAAGTGTTCGCGCATTATCTGAGGAAGAAGACCTCTTCTGGGATGAATGCGACAGGCTCTTCACAGCGAGGCCTTCGGTGTTTGTGGGCTGCGTTGTACTTTGCCAGAGTATACACCATTATTTTGTCTCCAACCTCCATGACCGACCCACCACCGCGCATCGAACTTCATACCTTGAACAAGCACCTCACGGACATGAGGCAGGCGTGTGAAAGGTTGGCGGAGAAGGCAGGCGAGCAGACGCAGGCTGTGTGGGTGTGGGTCGTGCCGGAGGGCACGGTGTTGCCCGATGCCTTGCGAGCAGCGGGGCACAAGATGCCTGTTGTTTCCAGGGCCGAGGCGTTTGCGATGGACGCACCACCGCAAACTGCGTTGGTTGTGGAAGCCTCTGGAGCGGTGGAAGGACCCGGGGACGGCCAGGGCCCCGGACGGGCAGCTACCGATGCCCTGGCCGCTCGCCTGGCGGCGGCCTGGGGTGCGGCTCGCGTCATTTCGTGGACCGAGCGGAACGACCTGTATAGCGCAGACCCGGCGCTTGTGCCGGAGGCGTTCGTGCTGGAGCGGCTAACCTACCGTGAGGCCTCGGAGATGTCAGCCTTTGGGCACGGAGGCGTCCATCCGCGGATGGTACGGCTGCTTCAGCGTGCGGAGATTCCCCTGGAACTACGCGCGCCTGACCATCCCGGCGAGGTGCTCGCTCGCATTGATGCCGCAGGGGAAGACGGGGGGAGTGGGATCCGGGCCATCATGCATATTCCCGACACGGCCCTCGTGGTGCTGGAAGGCAGCGCCATGGTGCGCATGCCAGGCACCGCTGCCCGGGCGTTCCAGGCCCTTGCCGATGCCGAGATCAACGTCTTTACGGTGTCGCTGGCGGCGAGCGAGCAAAGCCTATGTATTGCTGTGGCGGCGGAGGACGCCGCACGTGGGCAGGCCGCGGTGGCGGAGGCGTTCGCTGAGGAGGCGGCGCGTGGTGACATTGAGGGCGTGACGCTGATTGATGAGGTGGCAATCCTCTCGGCGGTGGGAGACAACATGCGCTACCGCACGGGCCTCTCCGGTCAGCTTTTTGCAGCACTGGGACGAGCCGGGGTCAACGTCCTTGCAATCTCGGAAGGAGCCTCGGAGGCTAACATCTCATCTATCGTGGAGGCGGCTGACCTGCCCCGCGCGCTGCAGGCGCTGCACGAGACGTTTGCCATCGGGCAAGAGCGGGTCCACCTCTTTCTGATCGGTACGGGTACGGTCGGGGGGATGCTCTTGGAGATGCTGTCCACGAAAGCTACCGACCTGCAGCAACACCTGCGGCTGAACCTGCAGCTCGTTGGGGCAGCCAATAC